>JAGLMJ010000043.1 GCA_023140095.1 Candidatus Omnitrophota bacterium
ACAGGTACCTGCTAAACATTTACCCCGAGTTTGCTCTAGAGACTTCAAGCGGCCGGAGGGAAACCATGAGTCTTCTCCGTAGTGGCCAACCGGCTATGATATTTTTCTGGGCGACATGGTGCCCGCATTGCCGCAGTCAGTTGACGGAATTAACACAGCAACGGGAAGATATTGAAGAAAAGGGGATAAAAGTTATTTTGGTCGATGTCGGTGAGGATGCACAGAAAGTTAAGGCTTATTTTAATGCAAATAATATTTCCCTCGACACTTTTTTAGATCAAGACGGTGTTGTGGCTAATGACTACAAAGTTATCGGGGTTCCGACGTTTTTCTTTGTCGATACAGAAGGGACCGTTGTTGCCGCAGAACATTCGCTCATTTCCGATTATGAGGAGATCTTATTGGGATCGGCTCTGTGATTCGGCGATGTTACTGTAAAGATCTGCTTTGATCCTTAATTGTGTTACAAAATCTCCGAAAATAGCACGCCGTTTCTCATTTGAAAGTTCTTGAGCCAGATTATTCTTACCTGCTTCATATTCGCTGTTCTCTATAGGAATATAATCATCAAGATGGAGAATGCAGTATCCTGTAGCTGTTTCGACAACATCACTGATCTTATTGTCTTCGGTAAGTTCAAATGCGGTTTCTTGAAATTCTTTAGAGATCCCGATTTGAGGAAGGTATTGGCCACGGTTGAAAACAGGTGTTTGATGAATTTCGAGTTTCAATTCCTTGGCCGCTTTTGGAAAGTCTCTTAATTTTGATTTATCCAACTCTTTGTTGATTGCTTTGAAATACCCGGAAGCTTTTTGCCTGGCGATCTTTCCGGCTTCCTTATTGATAAGAGCTTCCCGCGATCGGTCCTGAGCTTCCTGGAATTCCGGGATATAGGACTCTCTTTTCTTTTTGATCTGAACGATGGAGACGCCGTTTAACGTCTCGAAAGGATCACTGATCTCATTTTCATCCATTTGGAAAAGTTCATTTAGAAAATCATAGGACCATCCTGCGGTGAGGTTTGGCTGCTCCATACTGAAGGGGCCAGTGGTTTGTACGGTAATATTATTTTGACCGGCAATGCTTTCCATGTTCGGATTGATCAAAAGTTCTTGGAAGACAGTATTCGCTTTTTCCCGGATCAGGTCTTTTTCCTCTTCAAGGGAAGAGTCTTGTTCTTCTCCTTCTTCTGTTTTTTCTGTGGCTTCTTCTTCGGCAGGTGTTTCGGTTTCTGACGCCTCCTCTTTTTCTGTTTCTTCGGGGAAGTCGAACGCCAAATAACGGACATCGATCGTCGGAGGCATGAAAAAATCGGATTTATTATCCTCGTAATATTGTTGTATTTGAGAAGCGTTCACGGAAACATCTTCCTTAAATGATTCCGGCGAAACAAAAACGTAACTGATCTGTATCTTTTCATTGCGCTTTTCGTATTCTTCAAAAATATCTTTCTCTGCGATCGTAACGGATGATGTTGTTTGCTTGTAGAGTTCGGCGATCTTTAAATGATCGCGTACGTTTTCCTCGTAATCTCTTGCCCGGATTCGCAAATTTCGGAGGATGGAGTTATAAAGAAGGACATCAAACCGGCCATCACGTTGAAATGATGGGTCTGCTTTTATGGACTGAATAATTTTATCATTAGAGACCTTGATCTTTCTTTTTTCGGCCTCATGGAGAAGGATCAGCCGGTCCCATGTTTGAGCCTCGAGATTCAGCAGGTGGGCTACTTTATCTAGATTATAACCGTATTGACGAATGGCTTGGATGCGCGCATTCTGATAAACCTTATTGAAATCGTCAAAGGAGATTTTCTTGCCGAAAATTTTTCCGGCGTAACCTGTGCGCCCTTTTCCGGTTAGCAGGTAGGCGGTTCCAAAAAAACCAAAAGAAATGATAATAACAATGGCAACGACCCATATGACCTTTTTGGCGAAACCTTTTTTACGCAAAATTTTCAGCATAAGGACTCCTTATTCTGTCAACAATTATGGTTTGATAAAACTTGGGATGATAAGATGGCTAATTATAGCTTTGAATAGTTCCTTTGACAAGTGTGATTTTCAGAGAAGAATTAGATTTTTGGTCTATTTCTTGCGTAAATAGGGCCTTTAATATTAGAGAAGTTGCTTAATAAATCATTGCACGATATTTTTCTCCGTGGTCTCGGAGGATTAAACCGCCTGAGCGAGATGAAAATTCCAAATCCCGCAGGCGAGTAACATTGCCGTATCGATAAAACCGATTTTTCTGTTTCGGAACACATCAGAAACGATTTTCAATCGCTTAACGCCTCCAATCGCGTTCTCGACTAGTACCCGTATTCGACTTTTTGCCATGTTCTGTTCTTTGTCATCTTCTGTAAGCTCTTTACCTTTTGGTTTCTTCTTAGGCAAGACAGAATTGATGTTTGGAAAATCCGTTGCAACGCCTTGGAAACCTAAGTCAAAATGGATAGGGATGTTCTCGGGGACGTGGTCAAGAAAGCCGTCTTTCTTTAATATAGGCAAGTCATGTTCTTTCCCATTGGTCGTCTTTCCTAGAAACCCTATTTTCTTTTTACCTGAATAATTTTGTTTTTGTGTGTCATTGTCCGCTGATCTTTGAATGGGTCTTTCTGTTCCATCGATAAATATATCTTTGGCTTCAGGAAATATTCTAAAAAATTCATCAATATTTTCTATTTTTCGTTTAGGTAAAACCATTTTTTTGTCTAAAACAGATTCTATAATTGCTGTCAATTGATGCATTCGTCGACAAGCATTTGAACGATTACAATTAAAGAAAAACGATAACAGGTCAAAAGTGGGGTAACATTTGTAATAAAAAAGGATGTAAAACAGTTTGTCCTCGATTGTTTTTAAAAATCCTTTTGTTCCGCCTCCTGGTTTGCGTTGTCGATGTTTTATGTCCTTTAAGTATTTGTCTTCTTTGGTTTGATTCCACATTTTCGCAAACGAAGGAAGCAATTTGGAAAATTCATCAGGAGTTACTCCTGTTAATGCTGACATTAATCGTTTACTTTTCAGAGCTCTTTTTATGCTTATCATAGGATTCTCCCCGTGGTTAACTTAAGGTTTTTATCCTATGACACCTAAATTCGCGCTCCTGAAAAACAAGAAATACAACTTTTTACAAATCTCGTCGTTGCGAGGAGACTAATAGTTCTTATCGTCGACGAAGCGATCTCTTAAACAACAGAATAAACCACATCAAAAAAAGATTGCCGCGTCGGCTTGAATATTTTGAATGCCTCCTCGCAATGACGTTGCTGCTTGTGTGGTGCTAAAAAATAAGATTTTTTGTAAATGTTTAGCAGGTATCTAGAGATAAACAGGGTTTAGTGTGACCCTGACGGTGTTTCAAGTAAGCCCTGCGGAGATTTTCATTAACATTTTTGTTTTGTAATCGCAAAGTTTGCATAAGTGACATCATTGTCCCGTGAGCCTCAGCCCCTTGATTAGAGCGGTTACCGAAGGATCGATTGCGGTAGATTACGTTCGGGCGAATCATTCGTTCTGCAAAATTATTATGCCAGGCTAATGATGGATCTTTCAAAAAACGTAGCATATCCAACCACGATCGAGAAAATCTCTTCGACAATCGTTTAAGATTGTTGTTCTTGTATCCAACCGCCATAAAATTAAACAACCTATTTTCAATCCGTACTCTTAGACGCTCATACCTTCCCAGAGGCATTGTTTCATGTCTCGATTGTAATCTAACTGCGTCCTTGATAATTCGTTTGATTTTTTTATACGCTTTTACAAATTCCTCGCTGTAATCTGTCTTTGCACTATCGTGGAAGTCTCGTAATAAGTGCACCAAACACTTTTGCATACGATAGGGCAATTTCAAATACACACTGTAAAAATCTGAAATGAGTGTCCCGTCAAACGCGTCGCCAAGTATTTCTTTGATCACTTTTTTCCCGCGGCTGCGATCACATGGTAATACGCCAATCGTTTGTTGACGAATGCCCACACCCAGCTCTTTTTACCGTCCAGGCGCCATCCGGTCTCATCGACGTGTAGCTGCGGACTGCCACGAATGGCTTCCAGCAGTTCGGCCTTTTCAACGCCAAGCCAGCGGCTAATACGCGCCAAAGCCTGTGATATTCCTCCAGGACTGACTGTTAGCCCCGCCAACTCTTTAAACAGTTCGCAAATTTTCCGATAAGGCAGACAATGGTGGTATTTCAATATCAACGCCTGAATGAGAACATTCGCGCCCAAGTATCCCAACGGCACATGCTCCGGATGATATGGCGCCGATACTTCTGTTCCACAATGTCCACAACAGTATTTATGCCGGCGGTACTTTCTTACTCTCACGTGCGCCGGAACAATATCTTCCTGAATCTGCTCTTCAACCTCTACAGGTTCGCCAAGGATATGCTGGCATGTGGGACATTCACAAAGCGTCTCTTCAATGATTTCATCAATATGATCCGGCATGGCCCGCGTTATCCCTACATGACCAGGCTTCTGTCCAGGCCTCTTCTTACGCTTCTTCGGCGTGTTCGCCTTTGCAAACTTTTCCGTACGTTTCTTTTGCTCCGCGTTAACCTTTTCCTCTAACTCGCGAATTTTGTTTTCTAACTCAATCCTCTTTCTGCGCTCTTCGAGAACGATCTCGATCAATTCTTCCTTTGTTTTCTCTGTTAGTATTATTCCGTCAACCATGACTTTATTATTCGACGGAAAACGCCATAATGCAAAAACTTTCTTCAGTTTTTTTGATTATTTTACTTCGGAGGGAATACCTGCTAAACATTTACGATTTTTTCTATTAAGCAACAAGTCTATTATGCTTTACCGTAGCCAATCGTAGCCCAACAATTGTCTTTACAAGGGAGATGCGCACAGCTATAATACATCGTCTATTTTGTCTGTGAAGGTCTTAAGGCGAACGAGATGGTTAAACTATGGAATAATATACACTTAGAATAAAAGGTTTTGTCCGTAAAGTGCGAAAACTTAAATTAGGTTTACCCAAAGGAAGCCTGCAGGAAGCGACCATTAAGGTTTTTGAGCGTGCAGGGTTTAAAATTTATGTTTCCGGCCGATCTTATTTCCCGGCGATTGATGATGAGGAGATTGATCCGATTTTACTCAGGGCTCAGGAAATGTCCCGTTATGTAGAAGAAGGTGCTCTTGATTGCGGGATCACCGGAGCCGATTGGATCCTTGAGAATAGCTCTAAGGTTGTTTCCCTAGCTGACCTGGTTTATGCCAAACAGAGCTCGGTCAAGGTGCGCTGGGTTTTAGCCGTCCCTGAGAAGTCAAAGATCAAGTCCGTCAAGGACCTCAAGGGGAAAAGAATCGCTACAGAGGTTGTTAATGTTACGAAGAGGTATTTAAGGAAGAATAAGATCAAGGCTGATGTCGAGTTTAGCTGGGGGGCGACCGAAGCTAAAGTTGCTGGCGGATTAGTCGATGCTGTTGTGGAATTGACCGAAACGGGGAGCAGTTTACGGGCGCACAAATTACGGATTATTTCGATCATTTGCGAGTCGACAACACAGTTCATTGCCAACAAGAAGTCCTTAAAAGACCCGTGGAAGAAACGTAAAATGGACCAGATTAGCATGCTGCTTCAAGGGGCAATCGCTGCAAGTAACATGGTCGGCCTGAAAATGAATGTCGAAGAGAAGAATTTAAATAAGATTTTAAGTTTGCTGACATCGCTCAAAAATCCGACAGTGTCCTCTTTAACGAAGGATAACTGGCGAGCGGTGGAGATCGTTATCAGTGAAGACATTGTGCGAACATTAATTCCCAAACTTAAAAGGGCAGGGGCGCAGGGGATCATTGAGTATCCGCTGAACAAGTTAATCTATTAATACTAGGATAGAAAGTAGGAAGGATTTCTATGCCGTGTGGAAAAAAAAGAAAAAGTCGTAAGATCGCAACGCATAAACGTAGAAAATTAAGAAAATCTCTACGACATCTTAAAAAGCGCAAAACTCGCTAAAGACCTCAACAAAGGGTTGGATAATGCGATATGCAGGGATCATCAAAACTTTTTGCTGTCTGTGTCTTTTGACGGTGGTTCTCTTCTGTGCTTGGCCGGCAGATGCGTTTGTCTACCAGGATCAAGTTTCTACGTCTAAGGGATTGGCTCACTATGCTATGGGGCAGGTGTATGATCTGCTCGGAATAACGAACAGAGCCGTGATGGAATATGAGGAGGCGATCCAATATGATCAGAGCAGTTATTTATCGCATTTAAGGTTAGGCGCAGGATATGCGCGTTTAAATATGCTTCCTGAGGCCATCGAAGAACTTCGCCTTGTCCATAAATTCAATCCGGAAGATCTGCAATCCCATTATTTGCTGGCTTTGATCTATTCCACCCAGAAGGAATATGATAAAGCGGCGGAAGAGTATGAACTGATCTTAAAAACATTTTCTGAAGCTGAGCCGCAAAATATCCAGATCTATAATTATCTCGGGCAACTATATTATTCGCAGAAAAAGTATGATCAGGCTATTGAGCAGTATGAGAAGATCCTGGCAATAGAGTCAAAGAATGCCGATATTCTCTATTTGCTTGGTTCTTTATATTGGGAAATTGATAAGCAAGACCGGGCCATTGAGCTGCTCGAGCGTTCGATCGGCGTCGACCCGGAACACGACAGCAGTCTTAACACTCTTGGATATTTTTATGCGGAAAATAGTATTCACCTCGACGAAGCGGAAAGTTTAGTCGAGCGTGCTTTAGTGATCAGTCCTGATAATGGCGGGTATCTTGACAGCCTGGGTTGGGTTTATTACAAAAAAGGCAGATACGAAAAAGCTCTTGAAATACTTACGGAGGCAGATAAGTATTTGAAAGATCCTGTCATTTACGATCATATCGGTGATGTCTACCACAAAATGAATCATATCGAGAATGCGGTCAAATATTGGGAATTGTCCCTCGAGCTTTTGCCGAAACAGGAAGAGATCATCTTAAAGATCAACAACGTCAAGAATGCCCAGGTCCGCCGCGATACTCAATAACAAAACAATGAACGTTCCTTCATGAGCCGTCTTGTCCTTTCATCTCCTGCCAAATTAAACCTGTTTTTAAAAGTCCAAAACAAACGACTGGATGGATATCACAATATTGTTACGGTATTTGAACGGATCGATCTTGCTGATGAGATCGATTTTTTTTCGAGTCTGGGTACTAATATAAATATTAAATGCGACCATCCTGACGTTCCTGTAGGGCCGAAGAATTTGGTATATAAGGCTGCGCAACTTCTTCAGCGGGAATTGGGTGTTAAGCAAGGCGTGAGGATCAAGATCAAGAAATGTATTCCAGTTGCTGCCGGGCTGGCTGGTGGCTCCAGCAATGCGGCAACAGCCCTTTTAGGGCTCAACCATATATGGAAATTGAACCTAAGCAGGACAAAATTGATCGCATATGCCCGGAAAATTGGCAGTGATGTGGCTTTTTTTTTGCATGATACAAGCTTCTGTATAGGAACAGAGCGTGGTGACCGCATCAAAACACTCAATATTAAGACAAAATTATGGCATATTTTGGTTGTTCCGCGTATCAAAATGTACTCCTGGAAGGTTTATGGGGGCCTCAAATTTCCGAATTCAGCGGTGAAAAAGCACTTCTCAGGGGCGGTCTTGAGGGCCTCTCAGCGTAAAAGGGGGGGGTGTACGAATGTGTTGACAAAGATTAATGATAATGCTAATATCCTTATCCGTAACTTGAAGAAAGACAATGTATTAGAGGTAGGCCGATTGTTGGCCAATGATTTAGAGGTGGAGATTCTTCGGCTTTCTCCGCGTTTGAAAAGATTGAAGGAAAGGCTAAAGTCACTGAATGCCAAGGGGGTTATGATCTCCGGTAGTGGCCCTTCGGTGTTTGGATTGACAATGACAAAACGAGAGGCCGAAGCGATAAGATCCGTTTTATCAAAGCGTTTTGCGCAGGTATTTGTTGTTAAGACTCTTTAGATTTTTGACAGTCTAGAAAGTACAAAACTTTCCAGACGACCACACTCACTTCTCTAAGAAAAACGAGAGGTCGTGAGCGTTGAGGCTGAAGCCTAGTTTTTACATTATAAATATAATGCGTAAAAGGGCGGAACCATTCAACCAATAAATTGAGGGGTCTGGGATGGAGATTACGGAGATACGTGTCTTTCAAAAAGAAGGCCAGGACAAGAAATTAAAAGCTTACGCAACGGTAACATTTGACAATTCATTTGTTGTCAGGAATATCAAAGTTATTCAAGGCTCAAGCGGCTTATTTATTGCCATGCCGTCGCGTAAAATGAAGCGTCTTTGCCAGAAATGCCATTTTAAGAACGAAGTCGGCAGTAAATTTTGCAACCATTGCGGAGCATCCATTAAGCCGGAAAACAGAGACGCGGAGTTCTCGGATGCAAAAGCAGAGCACCGCGATATCGCTCATCCCATCACTCAGCAATTTCGCGAGTATCTGCAGACAAAAATTTTGGAGGCCTACGAGAAAGAAATTGTTGTGGAGGGTCATTCAGGCAACTTTTCTGAAAAAGTTTCCTCTGATGTTAACTAAGGATTATTAGTCCGCTCAAACGGAAAAAGTATTGCCCGGTGGTGTAAATGGCAACACAGCAGAATTTGGATCTGCTTTTCCAGGTTCGAGTCCTGGCTGGGCAGTTTTTTTATCGGAGTCCATCTTAAACTATGAAAGAATTAAGAACAATTATTTTGGCAGCAGGTAAGGGAACGCGGATGAAATCCGACATCCCTAAGGTTTTGCATGCCATTTGCGGTAAGCCGATCATCCGGTATGTGTTGGATATTGCCA
>JAGLMJ010000044.1 GCA_023140095.1 Candidatus Omnitrophota bacterium
ACCAGAAAATCTCATTAAGAACCAGCATAAATAAGCGTAATTATCCTTTTAGTATTAATATTACTTTACCACAGTGGCTTGTAAAAATCAAAACCCTTTGAGGAATTTGAGGAATTTCCATTCTAACCGAAAATGAATGGATTTCAAGCGGAAAATATCCCTTTCACGGCCCGTGGCAGGCATTTGATTCTTTCTAAATCGCGGTTATCCCAAGACTCACAGCCGCGGTCGTACTGACAATAATGCCGCCTTTCTTCTTAGAATGCCGGCAGAGTCAAAACTTTTCAAAATATACAAAAACCCCCGGGCCGTAACCCGGGGGCGATCATGACTATCCTCTAGGGATAAGATCTTTTGTTTCAACATTTCCTTCTTAACAGAAGTGATCCCCATCCCGTGACAAAATACATCAGCGTCGGCCATTCGGGCACGACGGGATTATCATCGTCCGGAGGAACTCCCTCGTCGACCAGAACTAAAGACGTCCGGAAATCAACGCTGGTCCCCGGAGAAAATAAGGCCCCTTGGGACTGGTCCAAACTTGAATGCAGAACAAATTGCGACCCCTCTCCGTCCGGAAACAGGGTGATCGATTGATCATGGCCCGCAATACTGCCGTAAACGACCTGATCGATCAATTGCGCGTCAGCATTGAACAATGATATCGTATCGCCCGAATTGTTCAAACCCAAAGAACCCGTCGAAGCAACCTGCCAATTGACATCAGGCAAAAGAGGCGAACCGCCGCCAAAAATGGCTAAAAATGTATACGGTGACAAAATCGTGTTTGACGGAAAAATATGCCGCGCTGAGACACTGTCCGTAAGCGACCAGCCGGAGATATCGGCTTGTAACGGATCATTGTTGAGTATTTCAATAAATTCATCATAGAGGCCTGAACGGACGCCGTCATTATTCGCATCCCCTGTTAAATCGGACGCCGGGTCGGCAAAAACCTCATTGATAATGACAGACGCGCCCGCCGGCGATACTGTCACTAATAAGACCGCTAGAACTAAAAAAATCATATGTTGTTTCATTGTAATTCTCCTTTTTTAACAGTTTGAACTTACTAACCGATCACTTTTTATGAATTAAAACTTCAGACAGATTTATTTCTCTCAGCGGCAAAGGATCGATGATGCCTCCTAAACCCAGGATCCGATTTGCGCAACTGCTCCACTGATATCCAAACGGCGACTGAGCCCGCTCTTCTTTTACAGGAATAAACTCAATGGATTTAATAGATTCAATAAGATCATAGCCGCCATCAATCAAGACACTTTTATACCTTTGCCCCCACACCTTTCCCGTCCCGTTGTAGCGCCTGTTAAAAAACAGGGCATACCCCTGGTTCATGCACTGCATGAACAATGATAATTTATGCGCCTGGCTGGGACAGACTACGAGATGCGTTGTCGTCGGCATAAGACAATACGCGTAAACGCTGATCTGGAACCGTATTTTGCATTTTTTAAGCGTCTTTATATATTGTTCGAAATCGGAATCCATTTTAAAGATCTTCTGATTTCTGCAACTCTGCACTTGAATATAATAACAACCTCCCTCTTGTAAAAACCTTGCCGTTCGACTCATCCTCCTCCTCCAATCAATGGGGGCATTCATGCGTATCCCTCATTTGTTCCTCTGTCTCGAGTTATCCCCTCGAATGATACTTCTCTTTAACTAACGTTAAAAAGACATGAATGCCCCTATATCTATTAAAATTGTTCCTCGTTATAAGCTGCTAGAACCGTTTCTGTGATCTGATCGCGGATCTCCTGAGTTAGGCAGCGGATCGTGTCATACCATTTCTGGTCCTTGGACTGTTCCCGTGGCATAGAAACAAAAAGCCCTTTTTTTCCGTCCATAACCCGTACGCCCTTGATCAAGAGAGCGTCATTGATCACGATATCGACAAAGGCCTTCAGCGGACGGTCCGTCTCAAAGCGATACATCCTTTGAACTTGAATTTCCATCGTACTCGTTTCCATAATATTCATCCTTTCCGTTTAAATACTGCACATTTCAATAAGCGCACCAGAGATTCACTAACAGCTACGAGCTATGAACTTATTTGATTTTTTATTTTGATTTTTTCGCTTGATTCTGGATCTTTTTTCCCTTCTCAACAACCACATCTTCCTTGAAACACCGTTTGCACGGGCCGTAACCTTCTTCGATAGCTTCTTTTTTCTCAAGCCTGGTCACATCCTTGCCCTTAATGGTCCGGCAGTCTTCCTTATGATATTTTGACCCCCTTTGCGTCACAAACACATCTTCAGCAAACGCATACGTCGTCGCTGATAGAAGCATTACTAGCATACCAACCATCATTAACTTTCTAATCATCGCATTCCCTCCTTTTGTCGCTCGTAACTATTAGTGAATTCTTTGTAAATTTTATTCTGTGATCCGCCGGCTGAACTCCCCTCCGGTCAACGCGTCGATAAGCGCCGTCAACTCCTCTATGCGCATTTCTTTCTCGACCCTCAGCCGCCAGTCCGTCGTGCTGTTTACGACAAACTCGATCTGGTTCCGTCGCCGCTCGAAATACAGGCGCGTCACCTCATTTAAAATATCCTCGCGCAGTTCTACCATCATTTTTGACCGGGAGTCGATCGTTGTCTGGTCGGTGCTCCATACCAAATCGGCCAAATCCCACGAAAGAGAAACATCCCATCCAAGATCTTCTCCGTATGTTTTATCGTCCGGGCCTATATAATGCTGCCCTCCACTTGAATACGATCCCCAAAGACTGTCGGAACGGCTCCAATCTCTATCCCCATCTACCCCTACATCTAAGTCAGGAAACCAGGCCTTTCGCCTGGCCTGCCGCCTCCAAGTCTTTATTTTTTCATGACTGACTTCGGCATAATCAATCGCCATTTGATGAACTTCATTAATGCTTGGTTCATGATCGAATGTCTGCCGGTCTCCGGGATCAATTTGGAATTCCTGGATTGTTGTCATCTGTTCACCTTGCACTTTATTAAAAGAAGAGGGCCCTTCCTTAACGGGTAAATAAAAAATGCCTTTATTCGTCGCAGCGTAAACCGTTCCTCGCGCATCTTTCGCTAAAGAATTAATTTCATTCGTCTCCATACCTTTATAGACAGGCATCCATTTCCCATCATTTAAGAAAAACACCCCCTTCTTTGTCCCGGCCATAAGCTTCAAACATTCCGACAGAGATTGCCGGCAGCCTTTTTCGCCCCCGAGGACCAGCAATGACGTGAGATCTTCCAAAGCAATGTTACCCGTCGGTAAAGAATCCCGGCCCGCACCATTATCCGAGCTCAGATAGATCCCCTGTGTTGTCGCGACAAGAATGTGCGGCGGCCGGAAGTCTAAAACCTCTATAAACTTGATCGACTGATCACGCACGCCCGTCGAGATCTTATCAAGCGCATTCCCGGTATCAAAACTTTTACCGATCCCGAGCGAAAATATCTTTTGGAGTTTCCGTGTCTTTTTCTCCAGACGAAAAACAGCCTGGAGGGTTGAGGCATAGAGAAAGCGGCCATCCTGGACAATGTGGTAAACAGGATCATCATCTAATCCTTCCTTGACCTGGTTCCATTGTGCCTCCCGGCGCCTTTTATAAAACAAACCCTTTTGGGTCCCTAAATAAATCATGTCCCCATAACGAATGACCGAAAGGCATCGTTGCACCTTTGCATCCGAAGAAAAATAGATCCTTTTCCACGCCTTCCCCCCGTCTAAACTCTCATATAATCCCGCGTCGGTTGCCGCATACACAATTTCAGAGTCATCAGAAGGAATAAAAATATCATTCACGCCCTTTGGCTCTCCGGAGAGCCGCAGGATCATCCGGTAATTTCTCCCATTATCGATTGATTTGTAAAGCGCCTTTGAGGTTCCCGCGTAGATATGCGCATCATTCATCGGATCAACTAACAGTTTTTGAACATCGTATTCATAAGTTCCCTGCCCATTTTTGTTCCACACAAAAGAATCCCCTGAAAACCCCAAGCCGGTGCAAATAACGAGCAGCATAAGAATTAATCGTATTTTCATAACATTGCATCCTTGTACATTTTTTTAATATTGATTTTTGAAAGGGCCTTTAAAACCGATTCTTTCAACGGGGGGCTGCCTCTTTCAACAGTTTGCACATATTCTTCCATGTATTCCAACATGGCCTCTAAACACAATTGTTTGCGCATGCTGCGCAAAAGGCAAAAGACCGTGTAAACGGCGATCAAATGAGAAGAGTTATTAAGTATGTGCGGAAACTTTTTTGGAGATCCTAAAAATTTAAAATGATATTGTCCGTTCGATTCCATAACAGCTAACTTCCTTTAGAAGAAAGTGTACCATGTGTTTGACTATTTGTCAAACTAATTTGTCGTTCTATCAATTTTTAAGTCTTTACACGGCAACTGTTTGCATCTTTACAAAAAAATATTTCTATGAAGCTAATAAATAATTTGATTTTTGCCTAAGCTTCATTGACAATTCATCAAGCGGTGGTACACTTAACATAAGAAATTAATCAACCCTAAACCGCAGCATAACCTAAGGAAACCAGACATGTATATAGGGAAGAGACTCAAAGAACTACGGATGGCGCAGGGCATGAGCTTATCCGGCCTTGCGGAGAAAAGCGGGGTCCAGATTGCCACTTTAAGCCGGATTGAACACCTTAAAATGACAGGGACCCTCGAGTCGCACATGAATATTGCCAGGGCCCTTGATATCGACATCACCCAGCTTTACGCGGGCATTATCAGGGAAGAAGACAGGATCGACCTGAGGACGTCAAGATCGGAAACCGACGTTTTTGTCCATAGCGATAAATCTTCTTATGAAATCCTCACAACGAAGGTCTCATCGAAAAAAATGATGCCGATCCTGCTTAAGATCGAGTCCGACGGGAAGACAAAAAAAGAGCAAAGCCAGGCGGGAACGGAGAAATTTATTTTTGTTTTAGAGGGTAAGATCGAGGCAAAGATCGGCAAGGAAAGCTACGCTCTCTTAAAACATAACACATTATATTTCGACGCTTCTTTGGAACATTGTTTGATCAATAAAGGAAGAACAACCGCTAAGGTGTTGTGCGTGGCAACGCCCGTGGCCCTATAAAAGGAGACCCACCATGACCGATTCTATTAAGAAAATTCTCATTTGCGATGATGAGGAGGGTATCCGCGAATCCCTTAAACTTATCTTGGGCGACCATTACGACCTGGTCCTGACCGACAGCGGCGAGCAGTGCCTTGAATGTCTCGATAACGACAAGGACATCGGGCTTGTGCTGCTCGATATCAAGATGCCGAAGATCAACGGCCTTGAGATCCTCAAAGCGATCAAAGAAAAGCGGCCTGAAGTCAAGGTGATCATCGTCACCGGATATAAATCATTTGAGACCGCCGCAGAGGCCACCTCCCTCGGAGCCTCGGGATATATCGTCAAGCCCTTCAAGTCGGATGAGATATTGAAGACAGTCGAGAAGTATATTAACCAATGAACTTTGACCAGTTAACCTTCGACACATAAGTAAGGAATGATCAATGTTTTTCCCACTAGAAGTTTATGCAGTATCTGGTCTGGTTAACTTTATCACAAGCACATTCTTAGGTGTGTTTATTCTTATTAAAACCCACCGTTCAAAAACCAATCGCCTTTTTGCTTATTTTTGTTTTTCTGTAAGTCTATGGTCTTTCTTTTATTGCCTGTGGCTATCCACTCCCAATAAATTTCTTGCTGAATATTACCTTCGAACCCTGATGATCCCCGCATTTTTTATGCCGATCTTTTTTAACGCCATTGACGCCATGCCGGATGGCGGAAGATTAACGGTTTCATCCTCCATCACCGGCACATCCCACTTCGTTATCACGATCGAAGATACAGGAAGCGGCATCCCTAAAGAATATCTCAAGCACATCTTTGAACCGTTTTACAGTCAAAAAAAAGCGATACAGGTTTAGGCCTGGCTATTACACGGGGAATTATTGAAGAACACGGTGGAAAAATCGAAGTAAAAAGCATCCCGAATAAAGAAACAAAATTTATAATCAAATTGTCACAAATTTAATAGATTCAAGGAAATCATGCTTTACTACCCTATCAGCGCTTTAATAAATACAATCATATTTACTATAGTTGGTTTTGTTGTTTTAATACATAATCCAAAATCTAAATTAAATAGATCTTTCTGCTATTTTAGTTTAAGTATTATCTCTTGGTCTTTTAGTTATTTTTTATGGCAAATATCAAACAGCGCCAATAGTGCACTTTTTTGGTGCCGGGCACTAACAATTGCTGCCTGCTTCATCCCAACAACTTATTTTCACTTTTGGTTAATTTTTATAAAAAAACTTAAACTTTATTATAAAATCTTACTTTCGGCATATACAATAAGTGTCATTTTAGCGTCATTAAGTTTTACATCTTTATTAGTAAAAGACGTAAAACAAAATTTATTCTTCCAATTCTGGCCAGTTCCGGGAAAAGCATATTTCTTTGTAATATTACTTTTCAGCATCACTACTATTTACACATTGATCCTTGGCTTTAAACAATATTATGAAGTATTCGGCGAAAATCGCAATCGACTAAAATACATTCTCCTTGGAACAATAATCGGATTTATTGGAGGGTGGACAAATTTCCCCCTCTGGTATGACATACCACTTCCTCCTTATGGAAATATTTTAGTTAGTGTCTACGGCCTTTTGGTAGCTTACGCCATTATTAAATATCACTTAATGGATATATATATCATTATTAAGCGAAGCATTGTCTACTCAATATCTTTTACTGCTATTTCTCTCATTTACTTACTATCTGTTTTCATATTGGAAAGAATTACGCAGGAAGCATTTGGTTATCGTTCTTTGAGTACAAGTATTGGTACAGCTTTTGCACTCGGTTTGCTGTTTATTCCTTTAAGACATAAAATCCAATATTTTATGGATAGATACTTTTTTAAAGGTTCCGCAAGTGAAATTGCCCAGCAGAACGAACAACTCCGTCAGGAAATAGCCCAGTCGGAAAAGTATAAAACCCTCGCCACCCTGGCCAGCGGAATTGCCCATGAGGTGAAAAATCCTCTAACAGCCATCAAGACATTCACCGAATACTTACCCGATAAGATCGACGACAAAAAGTTCCTGTCCAGGTTCGCCAATATTGTCGGGCGCGAAGTCAACCGCATCGATGAAATGATCCATCAACTTCTCAATTACGGAAAACCGGCCCCGCTCTCGATTCAAGCAACCAATATCCATAAATTAATCAATGATACAGTCGACATCTTAAACAGTAAATTCATCGACCAAAAGATCAACGTGAATAAGCATTTTAATACGGACGAGAATTTAACCCTTTATATTGATCCCAACCAAACACGCCAGGCTTTACTGAATATCTTTCTTAATGCCATTGAAGCGATGTCAAAAGGCGGAAAGTTACAGGTTGAAACAAGACGGTCATCAAAGGATTTCGAGATTATCGTTAGTGATACCGGCTGTGGCATACCGGCGGATGACCTCGCGCATATCTTTGATCCTTTCTTCAGCAGGAAAAATCAAGGTACCGGACTTGGCTTATCAATCACGCAAAGCCTGATCGAAAATCATAAAGGGATCATAGAGGTCAGAAGCGCGGTGGAATCGGGGACAGAAATTACGATCAAACTTCCTCTCGCTCATATAATTCCAGCATCGCCCGGGCGGGAAGCGGACTGAACTGGACGCCAATATTTTTTTCAACTTCTTTGATAGCGGCTGTTTTATCAAGCCCCTTGCGGTAGGGCCGGTCGGAGGTCATGGCATCATACGCGTCGGCCACGGCAATAATCGCCGCGGAGACCGGAACGTTCTCCCCTTCCAGTCCTTCCGGATATCCTTTTCCGTCAAAACGCTCGTGATGATAAAGAATGCCGTTGTAACATTCCTGCGGGAAGGCAAGCGGCGTAATGATCTCGGCGCCCTTAACCGTATGCTGCTTGATAATATCATATTCCTCTTCGGTCAACCGGCCGGGTTTATTGAGTATCCCCTCGGGGATCGCGATCTTTCCGATATCATGGAGTAAAGCCGCGATATAGAGACTTTCAAAAAAACTTTTATTGAGCCGCTCTGATCCATTGGCCACCATTTGGCGGGCGATCGCCAGAGAATGATGTGTGACGCGCTCGGTATGGCCGTGCGTATACGAATCCTTGGCTTCAATGGTCGAGCCTAAGACATTGATCGTCTGCAAGAACAGCTTCCGGTTGCGCTCCGATTGCGCTTTTAAATGGGTGAACAATTGGGCGTTGCGAATTGCCATGGCCGCGTCCGACGCCAGCGCCGCAAAGAAATCCAACTCTTCCTGGCTGAATTTGGTCTCATCATATTTCTCCCCGAGAAGAAGAACGACCATAAGCGTATGACGGTAATAGGCCGGAACACAGGCAACAGAATTAAGCATTTCCATTTGCTCGTTGACCTTGTGCA
>JAGLMJ010000045.1 GCA_023140095.1 Candidatus Omnitrophota bacterium
CATCGGGACTTTGCCGCGCAATGGCGGCCATGACCTCTTTGCGGTCATCGAAAAGGGAAGCCAAGAAAGGGATATTTAAATTGTACCGGTCATTAAAAAGGGAAGGGCTGAACGCAAGATCAGTTTTGTGACCATGTTGTTTGGCAATGGCGGAAAGCAGGCTGATCCCTAAGCGCTCCCACCCGAGAGCGACAAATGTAATGCGCATAAACTTACCTTTAGGATTTTAAAGTTAGAAACAGGATTATTATAACAATTTAACGCATTATTGTATACAAAAAGCGACGGGGAAATGGGTTTTTTAAACGGTATGCCTAAGCTGGCCGCAAGCCGCTGAGACATCCTTGCCTCGAGGAGTACGTATGGTGGCATGAACGCCTACGCGCTCGAGCTGGTTTTTGAAGGCAAATATTTTATTGCGGGAAGGCGGCTCATGGTCGAATTCAGAAACGGGATTATACGGGATCAAGTTGATCTTGCATAACAACCCCTTCAACAAACGGCTGATTTCCTTGGCCGCTTTGTCTGTACACGTCACATCCTTGATCAGGATATATTCAAAGGTGATCTGGCGTTTGGTCGACTTATTGTATTGCCGGCAAGAGTCGATGAGATCATCGACCGGATACTTTTTGTTGACCGGCATGAGGATGCCTCGCGAGGCATCGCTGGCTCCATGCAGGGAAACGGCAAGTTCGATCTGCAGGCTCTCTTGCGCTAACTTTTTGATCTTCGGGACAAGACCGCACGTCGAGACCGTGATCCGCCGCGCGGCAATATTGATCCCTTTAGGAGAATTGATATTGCGGATGGCCTTCATAAGATTGTCATAATTATCCAAAGGCTCGCCGACGCCCATAAAAACAATGTGGGACAGTCGCCGGTCACAAGCAGCTCTTTTCATATAGAGGATCTGGGACAATATCTCGGCGCAACTTAAATTTCTCTTAAAGCCGCCTATTCCGCTGGCACAAAAGCGGCAGCCGAACTTGCATCCCGCCTGGGTCGAAACGCACAGCGTGACCCGTGTCGCCGTCGGGATCAGTACTGTTTCGACTTTTTCCCTGTCATGCAATTCAAATAAGACTTTCATCGTCCCGTCGGAAGAAACATCTTTTTGAAGAACGGCCGGCTCAAGAAGATCAAAATTGTCATTCATTCGCGCGCGCAGACCCGATGAGAGATTGCTCATGTCGTTAAACCGCTGAACACCTCTTTGATAGATCCATTCAAAGACCTGGGAGGCGCGGAACGGCGGCTCTCCAATAGATTTAAGATAAGCCGCCAACTCTTCGTAGGATAGATCGAGAATATCACGTTTGATTTTAGTCATGAGGAAAAATATTCATTAAGGTTCCAGGACCTCACCGATCGTGCGGAATTTATGATACCGCTTCTCAATAAGTTCGTCCTTGGAAAGAGAGGATAATTCTTTGATATGTTTAAGGATCGTGTCTTTAAACTCCATCGCGACTTGGTCCGGATTCTTATGCGCCCCGCCCGGAGGCTCCGGAATGATCTCATCAACAATACCGAATTGCAGAAGATGCTCGCTGTTCATTTTAAGCGCTTCGGCGGCTTCAGGGGCCTTGACGCTGTTGCGCCAGAGAATCGACGCGCATCCTTCGGGGGAAATAACAGAATAATAGGCATGCTGCAGGATACAGACCCTGTCCGCAACGCCGATGCCTAAAGCTCCGCCGCTGCCGCCTTCGCCGATGATCGTAGCGACGATCGGCGTCGTCAGGCCGGCCATATCGCGCAAATTCGAGGCGATCGCCTGGGCCTGCCCGCGCTCTTCCGCCCCGATCCCCGGATAAGCGCCCGGAGTATCGATAAAAATAACAATGGGTAAATGGAATTTTTCCGCCAGTTGCATGATCCGTATCGCCTTGCGGTACCCTTCGGGATGCGCGCAACCGAAATTGCGCATGACGTTCTCCTGAGTGCCTCTTCCCTTTTGATGCCCCATCACCATAATTTTAGTTCCGTTTAATTGCGCAAAACCAGCGATGAGAGCAAAATCGTCAGCAAACTGCCGATCGCCGTGCAGTTCAACAAAATCGGTCGTCATCATGCGAATATAATCCATGGTGTAGGGACGGTCCGGATGGCGGGCGATCTGCACTCTCTGCCAGATAGTCAGACGATCGTAGATTTCGCCCTTCATCTTTTCCAATTTCTCCTCGAGCTTCTTAATCTCCGGGTCCAGCGAGATGTTCTTATCTGTCCCGAAGTTCTTCAGCTCTTCGATCTTAGTTTCTAATTCAACGATCGGTTTTTCAAAATCCAGCACACTCATCATTTCACCCCAACAATAACAAACTCATAGGTGCCAGCCCTTTTTGATAAATATAAGCACTGTCAGCTATGAGTTGCGGTTTAACATTTAATCAACGACAACAACTTTCGTTCCCCGTGGAATAAGGCTGTAAAGTTCTTCAACCTCTTCATTGCGCATCCTGATACAGCCGGCTGTTACCTGCCGGCCGATCAACTCCGGATCAACGGTCCCGTGAATGCCGTACCCGGAAAGGTCAAATCCGAGCCAGCGGCTGCCCAGAACATTTTGCGGGCTCTCCGGGGGAACTACAATACCTTTATTGAACCAGACCGGGTCGACGAGCCTTGAAATGATCTTGAATTCTCCTACCGGCGTACTGTTCCCGCTTCCCGTCGAGACGTTATAGACCTTAAGAACATCGCCGTTATCTTTTAAAATAAGGAGGTTCTGGGACTTATCGACAAAAACGTTAAAAGTTCCTGTCCAAATGCGTAATTTCTGCCCAATGCGGATCACATTGCTGCTGAGGTTATTACTCCTTTTAATCAGGTCGATCGTCGTCCCGTATTTCTTTGCCAGTCCGCCGAGAGTATTTCCGCTTTGAACTTCATGGACGATCGTTTTATCCGGAACGGCCGTATTGGAAAAAATAATCTGCATGTTCAGAGCTTCGAGTTCCTTTTGAACCTTCTCGACATTGCCGACATCAGGATGGTCGGTAAGAATTCTTTGATAGGCCTCTTTTGCCTGGACGATCTCCCCTTCCTGCTTTAATCCGGAAGCTTGATCATAGAGCTGAGTGCCCGTCATATCCTGCGCTGGAATCGCCTCAACAGGAGCCGGCTTCCCCTTAGGAGAGATCCATATTATTATCACAACTAAAACAGCTGCTCCACCGATCAAAATTCTTTTATCCACGATGCGTCTTCCTCCGTATTATGACCATACCCGATAGAAAAAACTGGCGAGAACAATGCCTAAGAGACCCCCAATAATCACCTGTAAAGGAGAATGGCCAATCAGTTCAAATAAGCGGTCAGCCTCGATCTTACCCTTCCAATACATATCATCCAATATCTGGTTGAGCATGGCAGCCTGCTGACCAGCTGACCGCCGAACGCCTTGCGCATCGAACATCGTAACGATCGCAAAAACAACAGCTAAGGCAAAAGCGACCGAATCAAAACCAACGTGCAAACCGCACGTTGTCGCTAATGCCATTGCCCCGGCAGCATGGCTCGAAGGCATCCCGCCGGTTCCGATAAACCATTTAAAATTAAATCTCCTCTCCCGGATAATACCCAAAAAAACCTTGATCCCTTGGGCGACCGCCCAAACGAGAAAAGTGATCATTAGTATTTTATTATTGAAAAAAGCGTGCAATGTGTCCGAAGCCCTTATTCTTCAAGTTGTTAGACTTTTGTTCTTTTCTTGATTGCCTCTACTATTGACGGGAAAACGAAACCATGTTAGATTATATTATATGCAGCATGCCTGAAAAAGCAAGGTCTTTTACCTTGACACCCAGTCCCTCATTTTTCCCCTGAATCGGGTTATCCCCCCTGTATCAACTTAATATTAAAGGGGGATAATCCATGTTAGCCAAAGTCTATAGTTTCGGAATAAACGGGCTTGACGCCTATCCGGTCACCATTGAGATCGATGTGGCGCGCGGGCTTCCGGCAACGATCATTGTCGGATTACCGGATAGCGCCATCCGGGAAAGTAAAGAGCGTGTCCGGTCGGCGATTAAGAACAGCGGATACAAATTCGGCCCCAAACGGATTACGATCAATCTCTCCCCGGCCGATGTCAAAAAAGAAGGCCCTTCGTTCGATCTTGCCATAGCTCTGGGGATCTTAGCCGCAACGGGTCAGGTCGATTCCACTCATTTGAACAAATTTGCTTTCCTCGGAGAGCTTTCCTTAGACGGCCATATCCAGCCGGTCAGCGGGACGCTCTCCGCCGCTCTTGCGGTCACCAAAACCCGTTTTAAAGGATTGATCCTCCCCTCGGCAAATGCGCCCGAAGCTGCCGTTTCCCAACACACCTGCGTCTACCCGGTGAAAACCTTAAATGGAATTGTCCGATTTTTAAATGACACAAGCACGCTAGAACCGTTTAAGCTGGACCCGTCGCTGATCTTTCAGAAGGCGATCAGCCATGATATCGATTTCAGCGATGTCAAAGGGCAAACCCACGTCAAAAGAGGACTTGAGATCGCCGCAGCCGGAAGCCATAACGTCCTTCTGATCGGCCCGCCGGGAAGCGGAAAAAGCATGCTCGCCAAAAGACTGCCAACCATCCTGCCGGATATGAATTTGGAAGAGTCTCTTGAAACAACAAAGATCCACTCCGTCATGGGGCTTTTAGGCAACACGCAGGGAATTGTTTCCAGAAGGCCTTTCCGCTCCCCCCATCATACCACCTCCGATGTAGCCGTTGTCGGCGGCGGATCCATTCCCAAACCCGGAGAGGTCACATTAAGCCATAACGGCATATTGTTTCTCGATGAATTGCCGGAATTTAACCGTAATGTCTTGGAATCGCTGCGGCAGCCTCTGGAAGACTATTGTGTGACTATTTCCCGGGCCATACGAACAGTCCGTTTTCCCTCAAAATTCATGCTTGTCTGTGCCATGAACCCCTGTCCGTGCGGATTCTTCACGGATGCCAAAAAGGAGTGCCATTGCACCCCCACCCAAATTCAGCGGTATATGTCGAAGATCTCCGGCCCTTTGCTGGACCGTATCGACCTTCATTTGGAAGTTCCTGCTGTAAGTTCGACAGACTTGCTCAATAATGTAAAAGCTGAGAATTCACATGATATTAAAGAGAGGATCATAAGAGCGCAATCCCAACAGCAACAGAGGCTTATCGATGCCCCTATAACCGCGAATAGCCACATGAATCACCGTCAGATTAAGAAATTTTGCGCATTAAATGATGAGGGAAAGAAACTTCTAAAAGACGCTATCGAAGAACTTGGCCTTTCAGCCCGAGCTTACGATAAAATCCTGAAGGTCGCCCGGACCATTGCGGACTTAGCCGAAGAAGAACAGATCCTCCCCGAATTCCTCGCCGAGGCCATACAGTACCGCTGTTTAGACAGGAGTTGGTGGTCTTGATCTGATATAAACTATAGAAAAAGAGTTCAATATTTTCCTTGTTGAGTGAAAGCCGACAAAGTAAAATACCTTAAAGCTCCGGGCATAGCGGAAAAGCCCCTTATTCCCCATCACTTTACTATTAGAAAAATCTGATTAGAAAACATGATCAAATTATCTCGCCAAAACGAACATTTCAGCAGGGCTCTTTTTACAGTATTATTAATTATCGAAATTACAATATTCCTACTTCTGATCATCTTCAATCGATTAGTCACGCACGACACCTTATTTTGTTTAACATCCCAATATTTTTTCCTCAACCATGCTGTTACTTATAAAGAATTTCCCTTGTGGATCCCTTACCTGACACACGGTGTCACGTCATCTGTTTTATATACCATTCAAGGATGCCATGGAGTTTTATTTGATGCCCTTTTAAATATACCTTCCGTTCTGAAGAACATTAATTTTATTCATATTTATTATTTCGGCATTTTTGCTGAAAGAATTCTTTTCTTAATCGGCATTTGGCTGTTATCAAAGAAATTATTTACCTCCCAGCTTACGGTCTTTGTTGTTTCCCTAACGGCTTTATTCTCGAGTATATGGATGCAGCAAATATATTTTAACTTCCATATTTATTATGCAATACCTTTAATTTTGTATTTTTTCCATCAGTTCTTTGATTCCAAGAAATGGAGATACTTGATCTTTTCGATCAATCTTTATTGTTTTCAAAGCTTAGCGAATGTTCCGTATTTCGTCGCTATCACTTCTCTTGTTATCTTTTTCTACATATTGCTCTTTGTGTGCTTCAATCCCAATAATCTTAAAGAGTTTTCCATAAAAAATCCTTTTTCAAAGTCAACCCCAAAAAAGAAGAAATATTTACTCTTCACGGGGCTCACAGCTATTTTATTGACGTTTATTATGTTCGGCGCAGGTTATCTATCGAGCTTTGACAATCAGGTTATTTTTAATTTTCCTCACCGTAACGCCAACGGTCAAGTATCCATACATCAATTTTTAGTTTACAGCATGAATACGGGAGGAATCTTTAGGTGGATGGAATTATTACTTGGCTTTTCTTGGCACCGTGAGTATACACTATATTTCGGCCTTCTTCCTATTCTATGTATTTTTCTTGGCATATTTTGCAACTTTAACAAGAAATCAGCGCCCATAACCATCTTAGTATTAATCTTGTTCAATATTAGCGTGGGAAGCATTTTAGCCGCCGCATTTTACCATACATGGCCACTCATGAAATACTACCGGCATCTATCCTATGTGAATCCGATTATCAAACTATTTCTTTGCTTATTAGCCGGTTTTGGCCTTGATGTGCTTTTTAAAAAAGATCAAAATAGACATAACGCTTTACAGGTTAAATTGGCTTATATATTCATCTCTTTTCTAATATTGGGAGCGGCTAAATATCTATTTTACGTATCCCAGAACCCTGTGCAGCTCAGGGCATTAGCTGCCAGCATGGGATTTACGGTTCTAGGTAAGAATTTAATAAATGCTTCCGTATTGATAGAATTAGCCGTAAAAAAAATGTCAGTTGTTGCGGTCATATTCTTTATATACCCATTCATTACACAGAAAAGAGTACAAAAAGCTTTTCTAACGATTTTAATCCTCCTTCACGTCGCGGATATCGGGCTCTTCTTTTTAAAAGAAACAACCAAAAGAACAACCATAATTGATGAACAGGGAAAATCCCTTTTTGAATTCAGACAAATGCCATTTCAAAAAAGACGAAATGATCATTTTCTTGATAGCGAACGGGCGCACTCAGCCTATGATTCTTTTTTAAAGGATAATCATTTTATTTGGACAATAAACGCTTTTCTTATGCAGGATGAAATCTCAACGGATCGAAAAACAGAATACTGGCTCACGCATCTGAATGAATATCTTTTATCTTTTAACGAATCAAAAGATGGGAAGCTATTATTGGATGCCAGTAAACCAACACTCCAATTTCCTGAAGATCTTTCGGGTGTCAGAAAAGTTTCTGGAGTAGATGAAGATAAAATTCAATTTTTTGATCAGGCATTTTTATTAAATGATAGGGAGAAATTGAAAGAAATATTTGGCAACAAAAACTTTTCAGGCGATATTTTGTTTGTAAGCACCTCTAGGAATGATGGTGAGCCGTTGTCCGAAAATGACATGTCCTTGTTGAATTGGACGAAAGAAGGATCCTTATCTTTAAATAATCGTCTGCATCTTCCATATACAATAAATGAGTTTAATGCCAATAAGCTTGTATTAAGCGTAAATGTTTTGGGTGAAAAGAAAGTGTGGATGATGTATAGCGATGTTTTTCATCCAAAATGGCAGATTAAGGTAAACGGTAAACCTCAGGATATTTTCAGGGGAAATATCGCCTACAAAGCTATTCGTTTAAAACCTGGACACAATATTGTTGATTTCAGATTTAAATCAACTGCTATTAGTTTATTCAATCGCCTGGTAGGGATCAATGCCCTCTTGTGGGTTTGCTATATCATTTGCGCGATTGGAAGAATATATAAATATTCGGATAGAACCGAGAAAAAAGATAACAGCAGCTTTTAAATACTGACCAACTTAAAATCTACTCCTTTTTCCCTCATCTTCAAATTCTTTCGCTTCTCAATGAATAAATACAACTTTTAGAAATCAATTTATAACTTCGGTTACGAATGGGTGTCCATGCGGGTTTTTTACGGATCCCAAAAAAAATGCCATTGCACCCCCACCCCCGTTTTTTCAGCGATAGTGTCCTCAAGTCCAAAGGTCAACAGTAGTCAAATCCAACGTTGGTTCGCAACGAGTGCAGCCGATATTGAACCTCGTTTGCACCGGATCAAAGGTTATAGATTCCTGAAGGTATTAAGATTCAAACTATCGGAAAAGATTGAGGCAAAGACCGGGAAGAAAGTCGCTGAAGTGACTCAAGAATTAGTTGCGGCTCAGTAAAAACTATAGGGGAATCCTGGAGAGTTTCAACTAAAAAAAGCATTGCGCCATGGAACAAAATACGTTTCGCTCAA
>JAGLMJ010000046.1 GCA_023140095.1 Candidatus Omnitrophota bacterium
GAAACCCTTCGCGCAGAGAATATCCTTTCCCTTTTTTCTCGTCATGGCGGATGACGACCGCCCCTTTCTCTTGAGCGATCACGCCCGTCTCGTCCTTCGACCCGTCATCAATCACAATAACATCAAAACCCTTTCTCGATAAAGACTCGACAAGAAAACCGATCGTGTAGGATTCATTATTGGCAGGAATGACAATACAAATATTCATTAGACGGAAAACTCCCTGAATAATAACCATTGGGACGGATAGGCCCGGACCTTCTCTTCAATCACGGACATGTAACGGCCCATGAGCCCTTTCATCGCCTTATCATTATCCTCAACCCTGTTTCGGTCCGGTGGATAGATGGGTTCGGAACAGGAAAAAAAGAATCCTCCGTCACCGTCGCGGATAAGGAACATCGGGATGATCGGCGCGCCGGTCTTCAGTGAAAACATCGCGGGGCCTTTGGGAACCATCATCCTGGATCCTAAGAAATCCATCACAACACTGCTGGCGCCAAAATCGCGGTCAGCGACAAGGGCTACCAACTTATTGTCTCTGAGTTGTTGAATGCAGCGGCGCAGCGCGCCGTTCGTAGGAATAACCGTCACGCCTTTCGTTTCTCGCTGATCATTGAACAGATCGTTGACCGGCCGTTCTTTGTGCGGCAGCGCGATCGCCATAAGAGGATACCCGAGCACACTGAGCATTACAGCGCCTAACTCCCAATTGCCGATGTGCGCGGTGACAATGACGCCCCCTTTTCCCTCCTCCAGGACTTTGTCTAAATAGTCTAGCCCGTCGATATTCACATTATTCTTGATAAATTGCTCATCGACCATTTCCTTCATCTGGAAGAATTCGATCAAATACCTTCCGAAATTCCGGAACACATCCCTTGCCAAAAAAGAGATGTTGTCCGCCAATGGTAATATGTTTTTAAGATTGTTCGTGACCGCCCGCCGGTCCCGGAACGAAAAAAAATACTGAAGGTCGGAGATGAACGCCGCAAGCCGATAGGATAATGAGGATGGTAACCGATGAAGAAGGAACAAGCCTATTTTGTACAAGAAATGCTTAAACATAGTTTTCGGAAGAAAGACGACGGCTGTCTTTTTGCATTAATGATCCATTGATATGCTCTAAAATCAGTTTCGCTATATCAAGGGCCGCGTGCGGCCGCGCGTTTTCGTAGGCAGCCTCGCTCATGCTCGCTAAGCGTTCCGGCGACTTGAGCAATAATTCGATCTCTTCGCCGATATCATTGGTATCGTCAATGCGGATCCCAATCCCTTTCTTGATAAGAAAGTCCGTATTGCGCATCTCTTGCCCGGGAATCGGATTCACAATGACCATCGGCAGCCCCTTCGCCAGGCACTCGGCGGTCGTGATCCCTCCGGGCTTCGTGATAATGATCGTCGCCAATTCCATCAGTTCATCGACATTCGTCGCAAACTCATAGATCCGTATCTCCTTCTCTGATTTCTTCGTGTAGCGCTTTAAGCTACTGATGATCTTTTTGTTCACGCCGGCCAGGACGATCATCTGGAATTCCATCTTGACCTTGATCAGCGACTTGACCGTCAACTTGATCGGGCCCAACCCTTGTCCTCCGCCCATAATGACGATCGTCGGTATGTTGGGGTTCAGCCCCAGTTTTTTCGCAATCGGCCTTTTGTCCAATTGACTGGAGAATTTTGAGCGCACCGGGATACCGTAAACCTTGATCGCGTCCGACGGAACGCCTTTCTTGATGAAACGCTCCTTCGCCTCGACCGACGGAACAACATAATAATCGACCCCCTCATTGATCCAAAACGAGTGCGGCGAGAAATCGGTTAAGACGCCGACGATCGTCGTTTTTAAATTATGCTCCCGCTTGTAGTGGGCCACCATCCCGCACGGAAAGGCCTGCGTGCAGACAACCGCGTCGGGCTTATACCGAAGGAATAGTTTCGCAACTTTATCATAACTGGTTTTGTGAAGAAAGTTCTTGATCGATTCGGACTTCTTGACGACCTTAGGATTATCATACATATAATCCCATACTTTCGGCGTCCTCTTAATAACGCTCATATAGGCCCTGTTGACGACCCTCTCTAAGATCGGATAGGTATAGCCAAAGCCATTGACCGTCGGGGCTTCGATATTGGGATCAAGCTGTTTTAACGATTTCTGGATCGCGACCGTCGCCTGCCGGTGACCGGAGACCTTCGTGATATACATCAGCAAGACCCGGCTTTTCTTATGTTTCTCTTCGCTCATTGTTTGGGTCCTATGTGCGGTTCGATAACGGCTAAAACCTCTCCGATCTTCGCCTCTCGCCCTTCGCCGACGAGGATCTCCTTAATAGTGCCGGACGCTTCCGCCGGAACATTGAACGTGGCCTTATCGGTCACCAGTTCAACAACATCCGTATCGACGGCGACCTGATCGCCAACAGCCGCATGCCAACAGGCCACCTTAGCTTTTTCGATCCCCTCGCCTAACTCCGGAAGAATAACATGTTCCATTTTTAATTCCTGACGCGTTCCAATTGAAAATTCCTAAAAAAACAATCCGTCATTCTTTCTTTAACCTCGTGCATGCACACCGCCTGTTTTCGAGCGGCAGCAATCGAGGTCATTTCAACGTCAAGCCCGCACGGCCTGATCATGGAAAACAGGTTCAAGTCCGTATTCACATTGATCGCCAAACCGTGAAACGCGATCCATTTGCGCACACCAATACCAATGGAAGCGATCTTTTTTCCCTGTGTCCAAACACCGGTTTGCCCGGGGAATCTACTAGCCACTATATCAAAACCACCCAATAAATCAATGGCAACTTGTTCTAACCTGTAAAGATAGCGTCGCAGGTCTTTGCCGAAATTCGCTAAATTGAGTATTGGATAGACCACCAACTGCCCGGGAGCATGCAAAGTAATGTCGCCCCCGCGGTCGATAGGATGAACATCAATGCCCTTCTTAACTAGTTCCTTCCCGTCAATAAGCATATTCTTCTCATCAGCCAGGCGCCCTAACGTCAAAACATCCGGATGTTCGCATAATAGCAGAGTTTGAGGCCCGCCGTTCAATAGATCGTCAACAAGCTGTTCCTGCAGAACGTATGTCCGCTGATAATCCACAAGCCCAAGGTCTTTGACGCAACATGTTGTCATTTGCTTTATCATCGTCAAGCTATTCTTCTCCCCGACATATTTTCCTTAAAATAAAACCCCGAACCATTTACTTTAGGAATGGCACGGGGTTACGATCGACACGGGCAAGTGCAAATTTTATTGTAGATTATAGATCTGAGATTCCCAACGGGATTTCAGTTCGGGGTTATCGACCCATGATAAAACATAACTCGTATATTCTTCTCCCGTCACTCCTGTATCTCGTCCGGTGATCACCATCTTTTTCTCGAACTGGCCGCATATTTCGAGGGCCATTTCGATTCTTTCGGCGCGCTGAATATAGCCGATATGGCGCAGGAGCATGGCGCTGGCACGGATCATCGAACACGGATCGGCATATTGCGTCCGCCCCTCTTTGACCATACGCGGTGCGCTGCCGTGGATCGCTTCGAACATCGCCCAGCGAGTTCCGATATTCGCGCTGCCGGCAGTCCCGACGCCGCCTTGAAGCTGCGCGGCCTCATCCGTCAAAATATCGCCATAAAGATTAGGCAGCACGATCACTTTAAAGTCTTTGCGGCGGGCAGGATCGATGAGCTTCGCCGTCATAATATCAATGTACCATTCGTCAAGATTGATCTGCGGGTATTCTTTGGCAATACGGAAAGCGACTTGGGAAAAGCGGCCGTCCGTCGTCTTGACGACATTGGATTTTGTCACGACCGTCACGCGGTCAATATGATTGGCCTTCGCATATTCAAAGGCCATGCGGATGATCCGCTCGGCGCCCTGCTCGGTAATCACCTTAAAATCAATACTCAGGTCATCGGAAACATTGATGCCTCTTGACCCAAGCACGTAGGCCCCCTCGGTATTTTCGCGGAAGAAACACCAGTCGATCCCCTCCTGCGGGATCTTCACGGGACGGACATTCGCAAAAAGGTCCAGGTACCGTCGCATCGCGACATTGGCGCTTTCAATATTCGGCCACTGATCGCCGGCCTGCGGTGTCGTTGTGGGCCCTTTTAAAACAACATGGCAACTCTTGATCTCTTCAAGGACATCGTCGGGGATCGCTTTTTTATGTTCGGCCCTGTTCTCAATGGTCAAACCGGCAATATCCTTGAACCGGATCTTTCCCACTTCGACTTCATCTTTTAAAACATGCTCAAGAGCATGCCGGGCATGTCTTGAAATGGTCTCGCCGATACCGTCCCCGAAACACACGCCAACGATAACGGAATCGATCTTGGAATAATCGGTCATCTCGCTGCCCTGTTTCATCACCTCAATGCGCTTTAACTGCTCCTCGACGATAATGCCGAATTTCTCTTTTGCCTGCTCAACGAACCTTTCTAACATTGCAGCTCCACTCTATCGTTTGTAAATATTTATTTCTCACTTAGCAGCTGCTCAAATTCTTCAACATTCTTCACTTGAGCAAAGGCATCTTCGTACGTGACGATCCCCTCTTCATACAATAGTTTTAATGACATGTCCATGGTGTGCATGCCATACTGAATACCGGTCTGGATCGACGTCGGGATCTGCTCGACCGACCGCTCACGAATCAGATTCCTTACAGCCGGCGTCACAACCAATATCTCCGACGCTAACGCCCGGCCTTCGCCACTAGCCTGCGGCAGCAGGATCTGAGAAGCGACGCCCTGCAGACAAGCCGATAGCTGCAGGCGCACCTGCTGCTGCTGATGCGACGGAAAGACATCGACAATACGCTCGATCGTCTGTGGCGCGTCAGGAGTGTGCAGGGTCGCTAATACTAAGTGGCCGGTTTCCGCCGCCGTCAGTGCCGTGGAAATGGTCTCGAGATCACGCATTTCTCCGACGACAATAACATCGGGGTCCTGCCGCAGGCATCTCTTTAAGGCCTCCGCGAAGGAAAGCGTATCGCTGTAAACCTCTCTTTGCTTGATAACCGCCTTTTTGTTCTTATGCACATATTCAATAGGATCTTCAATGCACATGATCATGCAGGCGCGCTCTTGGTTAATGACCTCGATCATCGAAGCAAGCGTGGTTGTCTTTCCGGAGCCGGTCGGCCCTGTGATCAACACAAGTCCGCTGGGGCGACGCGCGAAATCCATGATCGCAGGAGGAAGCCCGAGATCATGAATGGAAGGAACATACTGGGGGATCCGCCGAAAAGCCGCTTCCACAGATCCTTTTTGGATATGAACATTGACACGAAAGCGCTCCAACCCTTCAAGGGCTAGCGAGAAATCAAGCTCCTTGTCGCGCTCGAACTTCTCCTTCTGAAGGTCCGTAAGGATCGCGTAAATGGACTTCTTAAGCTCTTCTTTGATCAATGGTTTTTCATTGGTGAGAACGAGTTTTCCATCGATGCGCAGGACAGGCGGGCTATTCTCCGTAAGGTGCAAATCCGACGCTTTTTGTTGAATGGAAAGCTTCAACAGTTCTTTAAGATCCACGAGTGACCCCCTTTAATAGCGCTACAGATAAGTTATTTGGCCGAATGTTCTTTGATCCACTCGGCGATGCGCTTTGTTCCTTCCTGGATTCTTTCCTCGGAAGTCGCAAAACTTAAACGCATGAACCCGGGAGCACCAAACCCTTCCCCGGGAATGATCGCGACGTTGACGTCGTCAAGGATCTGCTTGGCAACCTCAAGGGAGGCGCCCAGCTTCGAAAAATCACAAAAGAGATAAAAAGCGCCCTCGGGTTTAATATAGTCAACTTGAGGTATTTGATCGAACGCGGATGTTATGATCTCCCGTCGCCGCTTGAATTCTTCCCTCATCGCGATGATGCTCTCCTCGGGCTCTTCAAGAGCCTTCAAAGCGGCCATCTGGCTGATCGAAGACGGATTGGACGTCGAGTGATCCTGAAGTTTCTTGATGTACCCCATGATCTCCTCGGGCCCGGCGGAATATCCGATCCGCCATCCTGTCATCGCGTAGGCCTTCGACATACCGTTAACGGTAATCGTCAAATCATAGATATCCTTGCCTAGGGAAGCAATGGACGTATACTGCGTCGTATCATAAATGAGTTTCTCATAGATCTCGTCGCTGATCACATAAATACCCTTGTCCACGCATACCTTGGCGATCGATTCGAGCTCTTCCTTCGAATACAGCATGCCCGTCGGATTCGATGGCGAATTAAGGATCAATAGTTTCGTTTTGCCCGTAATGTTTTCGGCGAGCTGCTCGGCCGTGACCTTGAAATGGGTCCGGACGGATGTCGGGAGTATTTTGGAGGTCGCACCGGCAAGCTTGACCATTTCCGGGTAACTGACCCAATAGGGGGAAGGAATAAGAACTTCCTCTCCCTCGTCGACTAAGACCTGGATAATGTTATAGATGGAGTGTTTCGCGCCGCACGAAACAGCGATCTGCGAAGGCGTGTACTCTAGCTGGTTATCTTTTTTGAATTTTGCCGCTATCGCCTTACGCAATTCAACCGTACCGATACTCGGCGTATATTTTGTGAAACCACTTTCAATAGCCTGGATCGCGGCGGCCTTGATCGAATCGGAAGTGTCAAAATCAGGTTCCCCGGCGGCAAAATTAACAACATCACATCCCTTGGCTCTGAGTTCCTTGGCCTTTGCCGTAATCGCTAAAGTGGAAGACCCGACAACCTTGGCGATCCGGCTGTTGATCTTTACAGGTAACGTTTCCATTTTCCGTTCTCCTTAAATGGATTCTTTTAAAAAGAAATTATTTCCCCGAAGACTTCCGGTTAAAGATCTTCCTGATGCCGGAAAACTTGATTCCCCGTTTTTCCTTCTCTGCGCCGGGAACAGCCTTCTGTGGCTTGACAACATCCTTTTTCGATGACTGGTCTTTGACGTCCTTTTCAGCGCTGTCTTGGGCCTGAATCTTCGCCTCTGGTATTTGTGTTTCGGCTTTGGAAGGAACAGCTTCTAAACTTTTCTTTTTAGCCGCTGCCGTAGACTTGGGTTTGCTGATAACAATTTCTTCCTTTTCGGTAAGTTCAAGAAATGCCAGTCTGGCATTGTCCCCGCGCCGGTTGCCCAGCGGAATGATCCTTGTATATCCTCCTACCCGGTCCTTGAAACGCGGTGAGGTTTTCGTGAAAAGATTACTGACGAGCTTGTGATCGCATAAAATCGCAAAGGCCCGGCGCTTATCGGCAAGAGTCCCCTTCTTTCCCAAAGTAATAAGCTTATCGACGAGCTTCCTGGCTTCTTTGGCCTTCGCCTGCGTCGTGCAGATCCTTTGCTGGATCAATGTCGCCTTAGCGATATCCCGGACCGTCGCTTTGCGCGCGGATGAATTCCGGCTTAATTTATTTCCTGCAATACCGTGTCTCATAGTTTTCTTTCTTCCTGATTAGTCTTTCTTTCGTAACTTTTTGGGATCCACCTTCATGCCTAAACTCAAGCCCATGACCTTGAGGATCTCATTGATCTCTGTTAAGGACTTTTTCCCAAAATTGCGGTACGTCAAAAGCTCGGACTCCGGCTTTCGGACAAGTTCGGCGATCGTTTTAATATTTCCATCCTTCAGGCAGTTCGCGCTACGCACCGACAACTCCAATTCAGAGATCGGAAGGCGTAACTTCTCATATAATGCCTTCTCTTCGACAGATACTTCCTCTTCCTCTTCTTCCTCTTCGGGGAGCTGTCCGTAGCTGACGAACACATCGAGATGGCGCTGTAAGATATTCGCCCCGAATAACATCGCTTCTTTCGGGCTCACCCCGCCATTGGTATGCACTTCCATGATCAGCCGGTCATAATCCGTTCGCTGACCGACACGGGTGTTCTCCACATTATAACTCACGCGCACAATAGGTGTAAAAATAGAGTCGACCGCAATGGCGTCGACGACATCTTTTTTATTTTGCTCGGCAGTGACATAACCGCGGCCGCGGGAGACTTCCATTTCAATATTGAGCTTTGTATCACGCGACAATGTCGCGATGTGCAGGTCCGGATTTAAGACCTCGATGGTCTCATCGCAAATAATATCCGCTGCCGTTATTTCCCCTTTTTTCTCCGCTTTGATAAAGATCGGTTTCGGCACCTTGGAATGAGAACGTAAAACCAGTCTCTTGACATTGAGGATGATCTCGGAAACAGATTCCATGACACCAGGGATCGTGGAATACTCGTGCCTGACACCATCGATCTTAAGGGAGGTGACCGCGCTTCCTTCGATCGATGACAACAAAATACG
>JAGLMJ010000047.1 GCA_023140095.1 Candidatus Omnitrophota bacterium
GCAAGGGCTGCAGGAAACGATCCATTGGTTTAAAGAGAATTTAATCGATTATACTCTATGAGGTTACAAATTGAATTTTCCGAATTCAATAATATCCGAGTTATAACCTCATAGAGTATAGTTAAGATGAGTTCCAAGAATACGACAATGCTAACAAAAGACGATCTGCAAGAATTCGAGAAAGAGATCGCCGATATCTTCGCGACCGGCGCTATTCGCGCGCCTGTCCATCTGCGCGCGGGACGGGAAAAGCCGCTGATCAAAATATTTAAGGATAACGCCATTGGCCCTGACGATTATGTGTTCGGCCATTGGGACTCGCACGAACTAGCCCTCCTTAAAGGTGTTCCCAGGGAAGAGGTCAAGCAGGCTGTTCTCGACGGGAAGAGCATTTCGTTATGCTTTCCCGAGTATAAGGTTTTTTGTTCCGGTATTGTCGGAAGTCTCATGGGGACGGCAGCCGGTGTTGCCTGGGCCTTGAAGAACCGGAAAGAAAGCGGGCACGTTTATATTTTCTGCGGGGATATGTCCTCGGAGACAGGGATTTTTCATGAAGCGGTCAAATATGCTCTCAATTTCGATTTGCCGGTTACGTATATTGTTTGTGATAACGGCTTAAGCGTCATGACGGATACCCGGGACGTTTGGGGGTCTGCGGACCCGTGGTTTAAAGGAACGAAATTCGAGAAAAAGATCATCTATTTTAAATATAAGAATATCTATCCCCATTCGGGATTAGGGTGGAAAATTAAGTTTTAGTATGTTCGTATATCGTACTTATACTCTATGAGGTTATAACTTAGATATTATTGAATTCGGAAAATCTCAATTTGTAACCTCATAGAGTATAGTACAGCATACTTCGAAAAAGTGGCGAAATAGTCATTTATGCGATAAGCAATGTGCGATGTACGAACGACGAAAGACGAATCATGAACTATTTTGACGAACTCAAACGAACGATGGAATGGGTAGCAGAGCAGCCGAAGACGTTCTTTCTTGGACAGACGGTGGCCGGCCCGGGGACCTTCATGTATCAGACGCTGCGCGATCTTCCGGCGGAGAAAACCCTTGAGATGCCGATCAATGAAAGCTTTCAGATGCAGTTTTCGATCGGGTTAGCCCTGGCAGGGTATATTCCTATTTCTGTTTATCCCCGCCAGAACTTTTTGTTATTGGCGACTTCCGATATGGTCAACATGCTGGATAAGGTTCCGGCGATCAGTTCAAACAGTGTTGTTCCTAAAATGATCATCCGCACGGCTTCCGGTCCGGATTCGCCTGTTCATCCCGGGCACCAGCATGTGGGCAATTTCGCGGACGGTTTCCGGAAAATGTTTACCTGGATCGATGTCATCGAGCTCGAGGAGCCCGAAGAGATCTTCCCGGCCTATCAGCATGCCCTAGAGAGGGAAGACAACAAAGCAACACTTCTCATAGAACATGGGAATTATTACGGCCAAAAATAGAGGGAGCGCGTGAGAACACAAATCCCACAGTGTTGATCAATGAATAAAGATTCAAGAATTCTTGTCATCGGGCATAATGATATCATCGAGAAATCCCTGTATGCGCATTTTAAGTTCAACGGGTACACAAGTATTTATTCTTCCTCACACAGCGGGATCAATCTTGCCATACAGGCTTCCGTTTATGAATTCTTCCAAAAGGTCAAGCCGGAATACGTTTTCTTAGGCTCAACGCGTTCGGGGGGGATCGAGATGAATGTGAAGAACCCGGCGGAATTCTTGTACCATAATTCAGAAAGCCAGAACAATATTCTTTATTCTTCCTGGAAGTTCGGGGCAAAGAAACTTTTATACTTCGCGGGATCTTGCGTTTATCCGAAAGCATGCCCGCAGCCGATGAAGGAAGAGCATCTTCTTACAGGAACACTTGAGCAAACCAGCGAGCCGTATTCGGTCGCGAAGATCGCCGGTATCAAACTTTGCCAGGCCTTTCGAAAACAATATGGGTTTAACGCTATTGTCATGGTCCCGGCGACCGTCTATGGCCCGGGCAGTGACGTGAATATCGAGACGGCCCATGTGATCGGGGCCTTGATGGGCAAATTCGCCAATGCCGTTATCAAAGGCCGGCAGAAAATTTCTGTCTGGGGAACAGGAAATCCCCGGCGGGAGTTCTTGTATGTCGATGACTTTGTGCAGGCTTCCCTGCATTTGATGGATTATTATAATAAGGAGAAGGTTGTTAATGTCGGCTCCGGCAGCGATATCACGATCAAAGAATTGGCGACGATGATCGCCAGGGTCGTCGGGTTTGAGGGAGAAGTTATTTTTGATGAGACAAAACCCGACGGGACCATGAAGAAACTTCTGGATAGCAGTTATGCCAACAGCTTGGGATGGAAGGCGCGGATCCCTTTTGAACAGGGTCTCAGGAAGACTTACGATGGCTATAGGGATCGGCTTAAGCAATTATAAAATGAAGAGCAAGTCTTAAATTCATAAAGGGAGCATAGCAATGAATATTTTAGTGACAGGTGGGGCTGGATACTTAGGATCGGTCTTAGTTCCGGCTTTGCTCGCGCAAGGCCATCAAGTAACTGTTATCGATAATTTTATGTATCACCAGGCGTCTCTGTTGGATTGTTGTATCGATCCGAATTTAATAGTTGTCAGGGGCGACGCGAGGGACAAGGCTCTTGTCGAAAAACATATAGGCAAGGCGGATGCTATTTTCCCTTTGGCGTGTTTAACAGGGGCCCCGTTATGCACTCAAGATCCGAAAGGGGCGGAATCGGTCATTTTGGACGCGGTCAAGATGATCTTGGAATTGTCCGGCAAGGACCAAAGGATCATTTATCCGACAACCAATAGCGGCTACGGAGTGGGAGAGAATGGGATCCATTGTACAGAGGAAACGCCCCTGCGGCCCGTGTCTCTTTACGGAAAATTAAAAGTTGCTGCCGAGAGCGAGGTATTAAATTCCGGGAAGGGTATAACTCTAAGGCTGGCAACAGCTTTCGGTGTTAGCCCGCGTATGCGCCTTGACCTTTTGGTTAATGATTTCACCTATCGCGCGGTTTATGACCGCTTTATTGTCCTTTTTGAAGCTCATTTCAAGCGTAATTATATCCACGTCCGGGATGTTGCCAGCGCCTTTATCCATTCTTTGAATCATTTTGACAAGATGAAGAATGAACCTTATAATGTGGGCTTAAGCGATGCGAATTTAAGCAAATTGGAGCTTTGTGAAGAGATCAAAAACCACGTCCCTGAGTTCTATTTCATTGAGTCTGACATAGGAGAAGACCCGGATAAGCGGGACTACATTGTCAGCAATGAAAAAATTGAGAAAACGGGATTTAAGCCGCAAATATCTCTCTCAGCCGGAATCCAGGAGCTTGTCAAGGGATATGAGATTATAAAGCGTAATCAGTATGCGAACATTTAAAGAAACCAGTAACCAGTAACCAGAATTAACAGAAGAGTTTCAGTTAACTTTTTCTGGTTTCTGGCAACTGGTTTCTGGTTACTAACAGAATATGAGTCAACTTGACATCCTTTTTATCAACACAACTGCTGCCAAGAAGAACTATCAGGACCTAAGTAAGGATTTCTCCGCGATCGAGCCGCCCATTTGGGCCGGCATGCTCGCATCCCATTGTTTGAAGAAAGGATTCTCTGCGGAGATCCTGGATTGCGAGGCCTTGTGCCTGGATGATCCGCAGGCTGCGGGGCAGGTGAAGGAATTGGATCCAAGAGTGGCCTGTTTTGTGGTTTACGGCCAGCAGCCGAGTGCCAGTTCGCAGAACATGGAGGGGATGGTTTCCCTGGCGGAAGACGTCCGGAATACATGCGGGGATGATATTAAGATCCTTTTCGTTGGCGGGCATGTCGCGGCTCTGCCTCAGGAAGTGCTTGAGCGTCACGGTTTTATCGATATGGTCTGCCAGAATGAAGGTGTTTATACGATATCGAATCTTTTGAAGACCAATTTGGCCGATCAGCTTGATCAGGTTAAGGGATTGGGTTATCGCGATAACGGGCACATCGTTCTTAACGCGCCGTCGCCCATTGTTTCCCGATGGGACCTGCCCGATGAACTTCCCGGGATCGCCTGGGATAAATTGCCGATGGACCGCTATCGCACGTCGCTGTGGCATTCGTATTCGAATAACTGCGAGCGCCAGCCGTTTGCGGCATTGTATAGCAGTTTAGGCTGCCCGATGCGCTGTTCGTTCTGCATGATCAATATTATCAACCGTCAGGAAAATGAATTCTCCGACGGCAGCGCCGTGTTCCGTTACTGGGATCCCGAGTTCATGATCAAAGAATTCGATAAGCTCGCGCAGCTCGGTATTAAGAATATCAAGATCGCCGACGAGTTATTCGTCCTTAATGCCAATCATTTCATGAAATTATGCGAATTGATCATCGAGCGCGGATACGATTTTAATATTTGGTGTTACTCGCGCGTGGACACGGTCAAGGAGAAATTTCTTACGACGCTCAAGAAGGCCGGCGTGAATTGGCTTGCCTTGGGGATCGAAAGCGCCAATACGAAGGTAAGGAAAGATGTGACTAAGGGGCGCTTTGAAGATGTCGATATCCGGGATGTCGTGGCGAAAATACGGGACCATGATATTAATGTTATCGCCAATTATATTTTCGGCCTTCCGGAAGACACGATGGACAGCCTGCAGATGACACTCGACCTGGCGTTAGAGCTGAATACGGAGGAAGGGAATTTCTATTCGGCGATGGCGTATCCCGGAAGCCCTCTTTACGGGCAGGCGGTGAAGGATGGATGGAAGCTTCCCGACTGTTATGCCGGGTATTCGCAGCATTCGTATGACTGCCAGCCGTTGCCGACGAGGCATTTGACGCCCAAGCAAGTGCTGGCCTTTAGGGACGAAGCGTGGATGACCTATCACACGAACCCGGCATTCCTGGATCTGATCAAAAACAAATTCGGGCAAGCTGCTGTTGATGAAACAATTAAGTCCACAAAGATTAAACTTAAACGGAAAATTTTAGAGAAAGCGATCCTGCCATGATCATCAGCCGTACACCGTTTCGCGTTTCGTTCTTTGGCGGAGGGACAGATTATCCCCTTTGGTTCAAGAGGAACAAGGGGGCCGTCTTAGCGACGAGCATTGATAGATACTGTTATATCACGTGCCGTTATCTTCCGCCGTTCTTTAAGCATAAGTCGAGGATCATCTATTCGCAAATGGAGGAGGTCCGGAACATTAATGAGATCAATCATCCGGCCGTTCGTGAAGTATTGCGTTTTTTAAAGATCCATCAAGGCGTTGAGATCCATCATGACGGCGACCTGCCCGCCCGGACAGGCTTGGGGTCGAGTTCATCGTTTACCGTCGGGCTCTTGAACAGTCTTTACGCGCTTAAGGGAGTGATGCCGACGAAGGCGCGGCTTGCGCAAGAAGGTATTTATATCGAGCAGAAAATGTGTAAAGAAAACGTCGGCTGCCAGGACCAGGCGTTAGCGGCCTATGGCGGGTTGAACTATATCGAATTCGGCGGCGAGGACCATCTGAAGGTTCGCCGCGTCACGGTTCCCGAAGAAAGGATCAGGAACTTAGAGAAACATATGATGTTGTATTTTACCGGATTTTCAAGGACAGCGTCAACGATCGCGGCTCATCAGATCAAGAATATCCCGAAGAAGTCAAAAGAATTGACGGCGATGTACCAATTAGTTCAGGAGGCGATGAAACTATTGGAAAGCAATCAAATCAGAAAGTTCGGAAAACTTTTAGATGAAAGCTGGAAGATCAAAAGGGGGTTGTCCCCGAAAGTCTCGACGCCGCAGATCGACGATATCTACGCGACGGCACAGAGGGCCGGGGCTATCGGCGGAAAGGTCCTCGGGGCCGGCGGGGGCGGTTTCGTGATGCTGTTCGCGCCGCCAAGCGCTCAGAAAAAGATCAAGGAAAAGTTAAAGAAATTATTACTGGTTCCTTTTAAGTTCGAGACCCTGGGCACGCAGATCATTTTTTATCAACCCAATGGCGAATATGAGAATGAATGATTGCGATTGCGTTATTCTTTGCGGCGGCTTAGGCACGCGCCTGCAAAGCGTTACCGGGGATACGCCAAAGGTCATGGCAGAGGTCAATGGCCGCCCTTTTCTGGACCTTATGATCGGGCATTTAAAGGAAGAGGGTATCGCGCGGATCGTTTTATGTACCGGATATAAGGCAGAGAGGATCGAAGATTATTACCGCGAACATGATCAGGGGGTAACGATCGATTTCTCGAGGGAAAGCGAGCCTTTGGGGACCGGGGGCGCTTTGAAGAACGCGCATGAAATTATTTCAAGCGACCCGTTCTTTGTTTTCAACGGGGATTCGTTCCTGCCTGTCGATCTTCAGGCTCTTCTGGATTTTCACAAAGAAAAAGGAGCCCTGGCATCCGTACTCGTCTCAGAGGTAAGCCAGGCGAAGGACTTCGGCAGTTTAGCGATCGACGAGTCTGGCTGGATTACCGGTTTTTGTGAAAAGATCGAGGGTGACGCGCAGTCGTTAGTGAATGCCGGCGTATACTGTTTTGACCGGAAGGTCTTCTCCGCTATGCCCGACGGAGAGAAATTCTCTCTAGAGACGGACCTTTTTCCGTCGCTGACCGGAAAACAGTTTTACGGATACCGGACGGAGCAGGAATTTATCGATATCGGCACTCCGCAAAGATATGAATCCGTGAAAGAACATCTCAAAAAGGATAAGAACATTGGAAATTAAGGCGAACAAGAGCGGAACATTATCGAACAAATCAAAATACAGGGTTCCTTTCGGAACGGTTTCTATCACCGACGAGGCTCGTGACCTTATTGATCAGGCGATCAGGACAAAATGGGTAACCCGCGGGAAGTATGTCCAGGAATTTGAAGAACGATTTGCTAAGTTGTTCGGGGTTAAGGAAGCTGTCGCGGTAAGCAGCGGGACAGATGCCGACGCCATTGCGTGTGCCGTCCTTTATGATCTTGGGGCCCGGCGCGGCGATGAGATTATTATCCCGGCGTTGACCTTTGTCGCGACGGGAAACGCGGTCCTCCAGGCGGGTTTTCATCCGGTCTTTGTCGACGTGAACCGCGAGACCTTGAATATCGATCCTAAAAAGATCGAAGAGGCGATCACGCCCCGAACGCGGGCTATTATGCCGGTCCATTTGATGGGCAAGCCGGCGGCGATGGATGAGATTGAACGGATCGCGAAAAAACATAAGCTTCACGTGATCGAAGATGCCGCCGAAGCGCATGGCGCCGAATATAAGGGAAAAAAGATCGGCTCGATCGGCGATATGGCCGCGTTCAGCCTTTATGCCGCGCATATTATCACGACGATCGAAGGGGGGATCGTTATTACGGACAATGTGCAAATAGCCGACGTGTTAAGGTCTCTGCGCAATCACGGCATCGATGGGAAATTTCAATTCAAGAGGATCGGTTTCTCGGCGAAGATGAATGAGCTTGAGGCGGCGGTCGGAATAGGCAATATAAAAATATTCGATCAGATCTTAACGAAGCGCCGGCGCAACCTGCTTTACTTGATCGAGAAATTCAAACAGTTCGAGGATCGTTTTATTACGATCAAAGAAGAGCCGCACGAGAAAATTGGCCCGCATGCCTTTTCAATTATCGTGAAAGAGGATGCCGGCTTTACAAAGGGTGAATTTGTCCGGTTCATCGAGGATGCCGGCATTGACTCCCGCAATCTTTTTTATTCTATTCCGACGCAGTGCGCGAATTACGCGTTTTTAGGAAAGAAACTGGGGGACTTCCCCGAGGCTGAATATTGTTCGGATAACGGCACGCATATCGGGACCCATCAGGACATTGAGCTTAGAGACCTCGATTATATCGGGCAGGTTGTGGCGGATTTCTTAAAAACCAAAAGATAGGGCGACCCAGAAAATGCGCATCGCGATTAACTGCCGGTCTTTTTTAAAGAAACAATATACCGGGATCGGCCGCTACGCTTATCATTTGGTTAAGAGTTTAAGCGAGATCGACGGCAAAAATGAATACCATCTCTATGCCCGCAAAGGGTTTTTCAGCTTTGACAAGAAAACCCCCCGCTTTCCGGTTAAGAATTTTACTTCGCGCGTTGATTGGTTTGATCGGGGCATTGCCAAACAATTAAAAAATATTGATCTTTGTCATTTTCCGAGCCCGGGGCCGCTCGAGGCGCCCGATGGCGCTAAAATTGTTGTCACGGTGCATGATGTTATTTTTAAGGC
>JAGLMJ010000048.1 GCA_023140095.1 Candidatus Omnitrophota bacterium
CCGAAAAGAACAAGCTTAGCGTGATCGTCGGCAACCGCATGGCGAACGCTAAGGGTATGCCTTTTGTACGTTACTGCACGAACCATTTTATGTCGCGGCTCATTTCTTTGGCCTGCGGGCAATCGATCGTCGACACGCAGTGCGGTTACCGCTATATCCATTGCGATATTCTTAAGGCCATTGACCTGATCTCCCGGGATTTTGAAATTGAGACGGAGATCTTAATGAAGGCGTGTCAAAAAGGTTTTAAGGTCCGCAATGTCCCGATCAAGACGATCTATCGCAACGAAGAAAGCAAGATCAATCCCTTCAAAGACACCATCCGTTTTTTTACCTATTTTATTAAAGAGATCTGCTCTCGAAGAGGATAGGACCAATTGTATGGATTTGGCGCGGTTAAGAAATAAAATGGTAGACGAGCAGATCGCCGCGCGCGGCATTACAGACGAGAGGCTGCTTAACGCCTTGCGTCGCGTTCCCCGGCACGAGTTCGTCCCGAAAGAGGCGGAGGACCTGGCCTATCGCGACTGCCCGGTCCCGATCGGCGAGGGGCAGACGATCTCGCAGCCCTTTATGGTCGCTCTGATGACGCAATGCCTGGACCTGAATAAGACCAAGCGGGTGCTGGAGGTCGGTACGGGCTCAGGTTACCAAACGGCTATTCTGGCGGAATTGTGTCAAGAGGTCTGCTCGATTGAACGTATTGGGGTCCTTGCGGAGTGCGCCAGGCAAAGATTGGTCAAGCTCAAGTACACAAACGTGAAGATCGTTCACGGGGACGGCAGTCTGGGAGGGGCAGAAAGTCCTCAACTTTTTGACGCGGCCATCATCACGGCCGCCGCGCCTGCCCGGCTGGACCATTTCTTTGCGCAGCTAGCTTCCGACGGGAAAATGGTCGTCCCGATCGGCGACCGCTTCAGCCAGACGCTGAAATTGTTCACGAAGTCCCGGGACGAGGGCATTATCGAAGAGTCGGTCTGCGGGTGCACGTTTGTCCCGCTGATCGGCGAATATGGATGGCCTCATTCTTAAACGGGATTCCCTTATGGAAAAGAATTTATTTATCATAGGCATCACGCTTTCCCTTCTGGCTCATGCGGTGAGCCTCGTTTTATTATCATTACCCTATTCGGGAACCAGAGGATCATCCAAAGAGTTTAAGTCGATCGAGGTCACTTATCAGGACCTAAAATTGCAAGGGGAAGAGAACGGGAAGGCGTTATTTAAAGACCTGAAAGTCATTAAAGACCCGAAATCTTATGACGACCAAAAGCTAAGGGTCCTTGATAAAAAGAAGAACATGTTCTCGACGATCGGGGACCGCATCAAAGACATTTCTAAGCTGACCGGAAAATTACGGACAAGCCAGAAGAAGACCCATAAGATCACGACGCTGGATCTCGCGAAGAAGATCACGCTGCCGCCTTTAAGCACGGAGAAGATCACAAACCCGAAGTATTTAACGTACAACGACGATATGCGCGATACGATCAGCCGTAATATCAAACAAAGGGCTTATGCTTACGTGAACCATCCGGATTTTGAGGCGGGGGAGGTTTATTTGACGTTTATGCTGGCCTCGGACGGGATGCTGAAAGGCGTAAAGATCATTGACGAAAAAACCTCGGCGAATGACTATCTGCGGGAGGTGGCTTTGCGAAGCATTAAAGAATCAAACCCGTTCCCGCCGTTCCCTGAAGGGTTTGACTATCCGGAGTTCACCTTTAACCTGTTAATATCATTCCAGAATTGAGCGTATTTCCGGCCGGATACCGAGGGGCTTTCAATATTTGACAAGCCCTTGTGAAGATGATATTCTGAACAGTATTATTTAACCAATAAGAACTAATATTAAAGAAAGATGGTGGTTTAGATGGACAAAAAGAAATATGTGGATGAATCCTGGAAAGAAAATGCTTCTGAAGAAAAAGATAAACTGGCGGATACGGTGACACAGCAGGGCGCTTCTTGCGAAACATCCGGAGCCGGAACGGAAACACAAACGCCCCCCGAATCTCACAAAGAAGAGTGCGGTTGCGGCGGTGAGCATGCCCAAGAAGTCGAGATCAATTTTCTTAACTACATAACGAGTTTAGGTTTTCAGGCGATGATCTTTATGGGGGAGATCCCTAATCCCGTGACCAATGAGACCGACAAGAATTTCATGCAGGCCAAATTCCTCATCGACACGATGTCGATGCTCAAGGAAAAAACAGCCGGGAATTTAGACGAACAGGAAAAGAACCTGCTGGAGAACTCGATCCATGAGCTTCAGATGAGGTACGTCCAGCATGTTCAGCAAGGGGCATCATCCGGAGGGGAACAAATCACTTGATCGACAAAGAGCTCTTGGAAATATTGGCGTGCCCGGCGTGCACGGGCGATATTCAGTTGCAGGAGGAACAGATTGTTTGCACGCAATGCGGGCGGAAGTACCGAATCAAAGACGGCATCCCCATCATGCTGGTGGATGAGGCAGGGAAGGAATAAAACTAAACAGCAGGATCAAGGATTAGCACGGAGGTTAGTGTGAGTAAAATATTAGTGATCCATGGGCCGAATCTGAATCTCTTGGGGCAGCGCGAAAAAAACATTTACGGGCAAGCCACATTAGACGAGATCAACGGCCAGTTGATGAAGCTTGCCAAGGAGCGCGGGGTGACGCTCGAGGTCTTGCAGTCGAACCACGAAGGGGAGATTGTCGATGCGATCGGGAATGTTAAGGCCGGCTCAATAAGCGTGATTTTGATCAACCCGGCGGCCTACACGCACACCAGCGTCGCGATCCGCGACGCGATCGCGGCCGTGGACATCCCCGCCATCGAGGTGCATTTGTCCAATGTCTATTCCAGGGAAGATTTTCGCCATACTTCCCTTATTGCTCCCGTTTGCCACGGGCAGATCAGCGGATTCGGTGTCGAGAGTTATTTGCTTGGACTGCAAGCGACGATCCATTTGATCAAACAATAAACTTCCTTATGTGCTTAAAAGGGATGCGGGGCGCGACGTGTAAATGACACATGATGTGAACATTGGTCTTGCTGTTTGGTTAAATATATTTTCTCGTCTGTTCGTCATGATGTTGATCAGCGTGGCCGTTATTTCATACGCGCTTCTATTAGGGAAAAACACCAAAAAAGGACAGCCTCGGGGCGTGATCTTTTTCGGTGTTTTTCTTATTTTAGGGTCGATCCACAAGCTGTGGGGATTCATGGATTACGATTATTACCGGTTCATGTTCCAGCCACTTTCCGAGAAGGCGATCTATATTCGTTACGTCGGGTCCGTGACCCTGCGCTTTGTCGGTTTGATCGTCGCTACCGGCGTCTTATTACTCAATGATGTTTTCAGAAGATTCTTTATCGCGCTGTGCGTTCTGACGCTGTGCGCTCTTTACTTTAAGCATCCGTTCTCCGTCTTTGAAACGATTTCCAGATATACAGAACAGCAGTTTTTCCAAAAAACGGTGACCGGGGAGTTGACCTATCCGCTGCGCCCTTGGATCTCGATGATATTCAGCTATGCCGTTGATATCATTTTTTGTGGATCAGCGCTTTTTTATTTCACGAGGCCTAAAGTGAAAGAACAATTCCATTGACCATGAACGCGAAAATCAAACAACTCACCCGCGCCTTTCCTCGACGTAAGATCGACGCCTTTCTTGTCACGAAAGATATTAACATAACGTATTTGACCGGCTTTCCGGCTTGCGAGTCGTGGCTTCTTGCGGCCCCGCGCTGCGCGAGTTACATCACCGACTTCCGTTATGTCCATGAGGCGAGGGAAGGGCTCAAGGGCAAAGGGGTGCGTGTTAAGCGCTATACGGACTCGATCTATGCGACCCTCGCGGAGGCAATCGCCGCCGCGCGCATCAAGAGGATCGGCATCGACACGCGGCACCTGAGCTTAGCCCAGTACCGGATGCTCGAGCGGCGAATCCCGAAGGGGGCGCGGCTCATCAAAGCCGATGACCTCGTCGAGGAGATGCGCGCCGTCAAAGATAAAGGTGAGGTCAAGAAAGTCAAGAAGGCTCTCGCGATCCATAAACAGGCGCACCTGTTCCTTAAAAAGAATATTAAGCCTAATATCAAAGAGAGCGAGTTGCTTGTAAAGCTCGAGCGCTTTGTTAGGTCTAAGGGGGCACTCTTTGCGTTCGACCCGATCATCGCTTCGGGCCCGAATTCCTGCTACCCGCACGCGAAGGTTACAGGGCGCAAACTCCGTCGGGGAGAGATGCTTTTGATCGACATGGGCATCGACGTTAACGGCTACAAGTCCGACTTGACACGTATGTTCTTTTTAGGTAAAATATCCGCACTTGTCAGTCAGGTTCATGACTCTGTTTATGCGGCCCAGCGCGCTGCGATCCGTGAGATCAAGGCCGGTGTCCCCGCTTCAGAAATTGATGATCTGGCACGTAACTGTTTAAAAAAGAAAAGGTTAGCGAAATATTTCGGCCATGCCCTAGGGCATGGTGTAGGGCTCGAGGTTCATGAGAGTCCGCGATTAGCCCATAATGATTCTTCGGTCCTTAAGGAGGGAATGATCATCACCGTCGAGCCGGCGGTATATATTCCCGGGAAATTCGGTATCCGCATTGAAGATATGGTGCTGGTCAGGAAAAACGATTGTGAAATCCTAAGTGACGATATCCATTAACCAAATTTCATCCGGGACAGGTCTGCGTATTAACGGCCAGATCTTTCTGGTGACAGATTACAGTCATGTCAAGCCGGGCAAGGGCAGCGCGTTTGTCCGGGTCAAACTGAAGAATATCAAGACGCAGCAGGTCCTGGAGAGGACGTTCAAGACCGCCGATAAGCTTGACGATGTTTTGCTGGAAGAAAGGAAGCTGCAAAACCTCTACCGCAGCGGCGATGGTTTCCATTTTATGGACACCACGAGTTATGAAGAGAGGGTCCTCTCGGAAGAGGTCCTGGGCGATTGCGTTAAATTTCTTCAGGACCATCTTGAAGTAACGGGTATTTGCTACGGTGATGAGGTCCTCAAAATTGTCTTACCTATATTTATTATTTCCGAAATTACTCAAACAGAACCAGGCTTTAAGGGTGATTCGTCTCGAGCTGGAACGAAACCCGCAACCATTGATACCGGGATCATGATCCAAGTGCCGTTGTTTGTCAATATAGGGGATCGGATAAAGGTCGATACAAGAACTGGGTCCTATGTCGAAAGGGTAAGCAGATGAATTTAAAAGAAATCCGAGAAATGATCAACCTCATGAACGAAAATGACCTGACGGAGATTGAGGTTGAGCGCGAAGGAACGAAGATCAAGATCCGAAAAGGTTCTGCGGAGGTCATTGAATCTGTCCGCAAGCTTCCTGCCGGGTCGCATATTGAGGCCCACGCACCGTCGTCTGCAGGCGAAGAAGCTGCCCAGGCCGACAATTCTAACCGAAAAGAAATCAAATCTCCCATGGTCGGTACGTTTTACCGGTCCGCTTCGCCGGAAGCCTCGTCTTTTGTTGAAGTCGGCCAAGTGGTTGAAGTCGGCCAAGTGGTCTGTATTATTGAAGCCATGAAGTTAATGAATGAGATTAAGTCGGAAGTCAGGGGGAAGCTTATCGATGCCCCCGTTGACAATGCACAGCCTGTTGAGTTTGGACAAACACTCTTTACGGTCGAACCACTGTAATTTTCTAACTTATGTTCTCAAAAATCCTCGTCGCAAATCGTGGTGAAATTGCATTAAGGGTCATACGGGCCTGCCGGGAGCTTGGCATCCAGACCGTTGCCGTCTATTCTGAAGCGGACCGGAACTCTCTGCACGTGCGCTTCGCCGATGAAGCGGTTTGTGTCGGCCCCGCTCCAAGCCCGGACAGCTACCTGAATATTCCTGCTATTATTTCGGCTGCCGAAATTACGGATGTCGAGGCGATCCATCCCGGTTACGGTTTTCTTGCGGAAAACGCGCATTTTGCGGAAATATGCGAGTCGTGCAATATCACGTTTATCGGACCGAGCGCCCAAACGATCCGGGCGATGGGCGATAAAGTCATCGCGAAGGAAACGATGGCAAAGACCAAAGTGCCTGTAACTCCGGGAGAGGATGGCGTTATCGAGAGCAAAGAGGAAGCTTTAGAAGTTGCCAAGAAAATCAAGTACCCGGTCATTATTAAAGCGGTGGCCGGCGGCGGCGGTAAGGGCATGCGCGTCTGCCATAACGATATTACGCTTGTCAGCTCCTTTACGATCGCCCAGAACGAGGCTGAAACGAATTTCGGCAATCCGGATGTTTATATTGAAAAATATATTGAACGCCCGCGTCACATTGAGTTTCAGATCATGGCCGACGCATTCGGCAATGTCGTTCATCTCGGCGAGCGCGATTGCAGCATTCAAAGGCGGCATCAGAAGCTGCTTGAGGAGGCGCCTTCTCCGGCTCTAACGGATGAAATGAGACAAAAAATGGGAGAGGTGGCGGTAAAGGCGGCAAAAACTGTTAATTACAAAGGAGCAGGGACCGTCGAATTCCTTCTTGACCGGAGCGGCGAATTTTATTTTATGGAAATGAATACGCGCGTGCAGGTAGAACATCCGGTTACGGAAATGGTGACGGGGATCGATATTATCAAAGAACAGATCAAGATTGCTGCCGGGGAAAAACTAAGTATTAAGCAGGAAGATATCGAGATCCGCGGAGCGGCCATTGAATGCCGGATCAATGCCGAGGATCCAAAAAATAATTTTATTCCTTCTCCCGGAATGATCGAGGAGCTTAATCTTCCCGGCGGATTCGGCGTAAGGGTCGATACGCATATTTATCAGGGATACGAGATCAGTCCCTATTACGATTCCATGGTCGCGAAATTAATCGTTCATGGCAATGACCGTATGGAAGCGATCGACCGGATGAACAGGGCTTTAGAGGAATTTTATATCAGTCCGATCAAAACGACCATTGGATTGCACATTGAGATCCTCAAGGACCCGCGATTTCTCAAGGGAAAAGTGACAACGCATTTCCTTGATAAGATGATAAAAAGTGATTCGGAGGCTTAATAATGAAAAAAGGAAATACGATCGATCTCGGTTCGGTACAAGTGCATAAAAAGGTCTTTGCGGAGATCATTGCCTCGGCTCTTGACGAGGTTGATGGCGTCCATTTGATCCAGGAGAACCTGGGCAACAAATTGGTCGGGTTTTTCGGGCAGAAGGATTTTCCGGGGATCGATATCAAGGTCGATGAAGGTCACGAAGTGACCCTTGAGTTGCAAATACTTGTCCGTTACGGGATGAATATCCCCGACGCGGCCAGGCAAGTGCAAAAGACCGTTAAAGCGGCCATTGATAAGACGCTGGATATCAATTTAAAAGATATAAATGTTAATGTGCAGGGTCTAGAGAGGGGGGAAAAGTGAAATTTATTATGCGTGTAGCTATTCGGCTGTTTACTGTAATGGTTTTGTTCAGCAGTGTTATGATGATCATTTTTGTATTTCATCATGTGAGGTTAGACAAGGTCTTTAATCTATTGGCTTATGTTTACTTTGACAAGACCCTGTGTATGTTTTTTGCGGCCCTTACGGGTTTCGTTGTCCTTATGAATTTCGTATGCTTTTGTCAGATCCTCTCGGCAGTCACGTATGAAAAGAAGATCATTGCCTTTGATAATCCGGCGGGGCGCGTCAGCGTTTCGCTTACGGCTATTGAGGAATTGACGAAACGCGTGATCAGCCAGACATCTGAAGTGCGGGAGGTCAAATCCAAGATCTCCGTATCGAAAAAAGGCCTGCTGATCAAGATCAGGCTGGTCCTGCGCGCAGAGGGCAGCATTCCGGAGGTCACCTCACGCGTTCAGGAATTGGTGAAGAGAAAGGTCCAAAGCACGATCGGCCTCGACGAACCTATTGAGGTTGCTATCTTTGTCGGGAAGATCCTTCCTGACCAAGGAAAAGAAAAGCAACCCGCCAAGAAAGAAGAGTCTCAAAAAGGTCCTCAGCAGAATGTCCCGTTCCAGGGATATCGGGCGTAATATTAGTGGCAGGGGCACGGCATGCCGTGCCCGTACGGTGATGAGGGAGTGTTTGGATAACAACAGTTTTCTCGAATAGAGGAGAACGGCATGAAAAAAATTGGGATTTTAACAGGTGGAGCGGATTGCCCTGGGCTGAATTCTGTGATCCGGGCGGTCGTCAGAAAATCGATCGATGAAGGTTTTGTTGTTACAGGAGTTAAGAACGGGTGGAACGG
>JAGLMJ010000049.1 GCA_023140095.1 Candidatus Omnitrophota bacterium
AGAAAAAAGTCGTAAAGAAGAAAGTTGCAAAGAAGAAACCAGCAAAGAAAAAAGCCGCTAAGAGAAAATAGTTGCTTGATCAGATAAAAGAAAAGCCCTTCGGAAATCTTTCGAAGGGTTTTTCTTTTACAGGCGGTTTTGCGCCGCAACATGCGTCCGCCTGATCTTTAAAAATATCTATCTACGCGACTTTTTTCTTTCTTTTCTTTATGATGCTCTCCTCTTTACAGCCACAGCCACTCTTTTTGTTTTCCTTTTTCTCCGCTGAGCATATTCTCCGGGCCGGTTATACTTCAGCCAGCCCTCCGAATACAACCGCAACCACTCATCCGTTGCCCGCTCAATACCTATGCTATATCCCGCTTTCTGGCTTTCGATCCAAAGATGTTTATTGATCTCTTCGACAACTTTTTTATCCTTTAACAACTCTCGCAGATCGGAAATCTTCATGTGGCCTCCTCCAAAATATTCGTTTGGCACCTTAACTCTTTATACCGAATTATAATTCAATTCCCGGGAAATCAAAATAAAATCTTCTAAAAAAAGCATACCTTACTTTAACGCCAAAATCAAGGGAACGGCCTTATTTACGCCAGGGCGCTCTCGTATTTTGAATCCCTCAAAAAAAGGATCGATGTCTTAATCGCGCCCGCAACCTCATAGACCATGGCAATATCCGGCTCCTCTCCCATTCCGAAAATATTAATATCCGCGGGCGGAGCTTCTTTTAAGGCATCTTTAAAAGTGCCGGCCATAACATTGATCCCGCCATCCGGTGACATGCGCATGAGATTTCTTAATTTCAATAAATAAGCGCGCGCCTCTTCCTGTTCCCTCTCCTGCTCGACAACCTGAATAAGCCGGACAACTCCCTGCCAATTTTTCTCAAGCTGAAGCGCGATCAAAATGGCCAAGTTGATGTTAGGGCTTTGGCGCCGTATCCAAAGATTGATGACCCTCTCCTGGCTTACGCCGGCTTTTTCGTTATATTTCAGGACAATGATCCCTAATCCTTCGCTGGAAGCCTCCTTAATAATGCCCCGGTCCTCAAAGGAACCCTGCCCGCCTTCTTCCCCGCCCAAGATGTGAAAAAGAATGTTCGGCGGGAAAAACATATTGTTAACCGTCTGCATGATCGTAATCGTCCCGGATAAAGTTTCTGAAGCCTCAACAACGCCTGCTTCCACAAAGATATTCTTTTCCTTAAGGGGAAGAACGCTCGACGCCAATTGTTCCTGAAAATCCTTTTTGGAATCCTCTTGAGGTTCCGCCAGGACCTTAAATGCCCTGACGCGACCTGAAGGAAAGACAATCGATTGGATAAGCGGAAGCGCGCAAGAGAATGTATCTAGATCTTTTACCGATACCAAAAGATTCGGTTTCCAGATCTTAGGGTAATACGGAAGACGGCTGGCCGCCTTAGCAAAACGTTCCGCTAAATAAACCAGTAAACCGCTGCGCACATCCGGGGCATAGATCGACGATGTCTTCTTCAGCAAAAAAAAATACATCCCGGCAATGACCAGGATAGCGATTATGCTGAATTTCGCATTGATCAGGAACATGACGCTGACACATCCAATGCTCCCGAACAGCGGGACAAGCCGGGGCACGCGAAACGTGGGACGGAAACTGGCAATGCCGATGGATTCCTCTATAAGGACCGTTATATTGATCATCCCGTACGTGATCAAAAAGAACATAGTCAATAGCCCGGCAATCTGGTCCAGCGACCCGAGGAGAATCGTGATCAAAGAAACAAGTGCCGTAAAGAGGATTGCCGCTGTCGGCTCGCCCCGCTTGCTGACACGGCTAAAGACCGAAGAGAACGGCAGGATCGAATGTTTGCCAAGAGCCATTAAAATGCGGGGGCTGCCGACCGTCATGGCTAAAGCGGAAGAAAGGGTTGCACCCATGATCCCGGCAATAACAAGCCACTGCCACTGGCCCAGATCAACAGCGATCCTGGTATTGATCCTTAATTCGGCTAGAGGAACGTGTTTAGCGAACCAGAATGTTAATGACGTGTATATGACAAAGCTTACCGCGATGGCCCAAAGGGTCCCTTTGGGGATGCTTATTTTGGGGTCCTTTAATTCACCGGACATCGACGCTCCGGCAAGAATACCCGTGACCGCCGGGAAAAAGATCGCGAAAGCAACCCAAAAACTTTTTAATGAAAACTGGTCCCAGACGGCAACCGCGGGCGCCCCTGATCCCTTCCCTAACATGATCGAGAAGATCGAAGCGCCGATAAACGCCATAACAATATACTGGATGCGGAAAGCGAGTTTCGTGCTCGTATAAGAAATGATCAGGATTAAGAACCAGACCGCAAGAGAGACCAGGAGGATATCATGCTGCGGAAAAATAAAGTACCAACATTCTGCAAAGCCCGTTATATAAAAAGCAATGGCAATCGCCTGAGAAATATATAAAGGAATACCGATGGCACCCCCTGCCTCAAGCCCCAGCGATTTTGTAATGATCGAGTACGCCCCTCCGGCACCGATCCGGATATTCGTCACAACGCTCGACATCGAAAGGGCTGTGGCCAGCGTGATCAGGTTCGCAAGGATAATAACACCTAAAGCGCCGCCCAATCCGATACTACCGACGACAAATCCCAAGCGCAGGTACATAATGACGCCCAGAATACTTAAAAGACACGGAGTAAAAACCCCTTCAAATGTCGAGAATCTTTTCGTGGTCATAAGACATCAAGACTTTTGCTCATTATCCTTTTCTTCAACGTCGCCTTTTACTTCCTCTTCGATATCTTTACCCGCTTTCCTGAATTCTCGAATAGCTTTTCCTAACGCGTTGCCGATCTCAGGTAATTTTTTTGCCCCGAATAAGACAATGATCACCAGCACAATAAGAATGACCTCAGGTATCCCGATATGCCCCATAACTCGTTCCCTCCTTTATAATCCGGCCGTATCTAACCCGAATTCTTTTTTTATTCTTATCTTCGCGTCAATAAAATCCTTATGATCCATTTTAAAAAGCCCGGAGATCTTGCGAATGGCTTCCTGTTCTTCATGGTCCAGATCTTGATCTATGCAGGCAACACGGAATAAGTTCTCGATAATACCGGTCTTCGCCTTAAAAGAAAGATTCCCCCCGATCTCGCTGGTAAAGGCATAAAGGTCAATACGGCTGATCGATGCCTCCTCAACCGATCTTAAAACAATGGGCATATCTTCCTCTGATATCTCCCCATACGAGCTTAAAATATCTTCAACTTTTTCCTTTTCCTCAGGTAAGAATTTCTCATCCGCCTGGGCAACGACCCACAATAAGACCCCTAAAGCGATGAGATTGTCGATCGTATCATCGGACCCGGACCCGGGCTCTCCCCCGAAGGCCTCAGGACTCTCAGGATAAACCATCGAAACGATATTTTGCCGGAAGTTTTTAAAGAAATCGGACATTTTTCCCTTAAAATCAGTTATTTTGACACGATAATCAAGTTGATTTATTCTATCTGTTATCTTACTTTAAAACAAGGATAAATGCTATTTCCTTTGCTTGCGCATCGGTAAAAATGGCGTGAAAATTTGCCATATCTCTAATGTTATGGCATACTTAGCTTAACAGGAGGATAGAATTGATAGCGGAAGCATCATAAGGCCTATCACCTTATAGGAATGGCGCCCCACAGTTGGGCGCCGTTTTTATGTACAGTCCCCAAACTACTTCCTCCCCAGCAGATCGAATATATTTGTCTTATAAGCCTCAACTCCGGGCTGGTCAAAAGGATTGACCCCAAGAAGATAACCCTTAATGGCCACTGCCTTCTCAAAGAAGTAATACAATTGCCCCAGCGAATGGGCGTCAAAGCGCGGGATCGTAATGGTCATATTGGGCACGCCGCCGTCGTAATGGGCCTTAGCCGTCGCCTTGTGCGCCTGCCGGTTGACATGATCGAGGTCCTGCCCGGCAACACAATTGAAATTATCCAGGTTCTCATTATCGCTCGGGATGACGACCCCGTGACCGGTCCGGTCAACCAGGAGGAAGGTTTCAAAGATATTTCGGGTCCCTTCCTGTATAAGCTGCCCCATGGAATGCAGGTCCGTCGTGAAACTCAGCGACGTCGGGAAAATACCTTTTCCGTCTTTGCCTTCGCTTTCCCCGAAAAGCTGCTTCCACCATTCTTCGACGTAAGACAGCCTTTGATAGAATGTCGAGAGCACCTCGATCGTCTTATTTTGTTTATAGAGAAGGGACCGCACCGCCGCGTATTGATACGCAATATTCTTCTTAAGGTCCATCTTCGAGCAGTAGATCTGGGCCTCGCGCGCGCCCTCAATAAGCTCCTTGATATCAAGGCCGGCAATGGCCAAAGGCACCAGCCCCGCCGGCGTCATGATCGAAAACCTCCCGCCGACGTCATTGTTGATCGCAAAGCTCCGGTATCCCTCCCGATCAGCGATCGTTCTCAGGGCGCCTTTTTCAGCGTCGGTGATACAAATGATCCTCTTCTTAAGTTCTTCAGAAGTGTATTTTCCCTCCATAAACTTCTTAACAATGCGGAACGCCAAAGCAGGTTCGGTCGTCGTCCCTGATTTCGATATCACCACCACCGTGACATTCTTGTCTTCCAGCCGCTTCAACAGATGGTATAAATATCCGGAACTTAAATTGTGTCCGGCAAAATGGACAGGGAGTTTTTGTTCGGCGACAAGGAACTGCAGCGAGGCATGGATCCCGACGTACGACCCTCCGATCCCAATGCTCAAGAGACAATCTGAATTCGCCCGTATCTCCGCCCCTAACTCCACCAGTTCGTCTAAGAAAGAATCCTTGATGCGATGCGGCAGATCGAGCCATCCGGTGAACTCGGCCCCTTTTCCGGTCCTGTTCTCCAGGTTGTCATGGGCCTTTTGGATCTCAGGAAGAAGATCCGTATAATCTTTCTCTTCAATATATCCTTTTAAATATTGACGATCGAGTTTGATTTCCATGTCCTTTGCTTCCTTTCTTATAATAAGCATGCCTTTTCCTTAAATAGCCTCTTCGATCACGGCACCTCCGAGGACGACGTCATCGCGATAGAACACAACCGATTGCCCCGGCGTCACAGCCTTCTGGGGTTCGGCAAATTCAACACGGACCCGGCCCTCCCCCAGAGAGGTCAGAAAACCTTTGACCTCACGAGCATTGTAGCGGATTCGCGCGGAAACTTCCATAGTTTCAGTTGGAATGTTCATGCCCACCGGATTGAATTGATTCGCCGTCAGGCTCCGGGCATAGAGGCTTTCCTGCGGGCCGACATACACGGTATTCGTCTTCTTATCAATCCTGTAAACATAAACGGGAACACCGAGAGCAATGCCTAACTTATCTCGCTGGCCGATCGTATAATTGAGGATTCCCTGATGCTGTCCGACGACCTCGCCTTCAGGGTTCATAAAATTTCCCGGCTCAAAAACGCTGTCGCCCAGGCGTTCGCGGATAAACCCCTTATATCCCGTATCAGGAACAAAACAGATATCCTGGCTCTCAAGCTTCTCGGCGACATTCAGATGATATTTGCGCGCGAGGTCACGAACCTCGTCCTTGGGTATATCCCCTAAAGGAAATAAGACTTTTGGGAGAGTTTCTTTAGGGATGCTGTAAAGAAAATAGGATTGGTCCTTCTTGGCATCGTCGGCTTTTTTCATTTCATAACGGCCCGCCTTGGAATTATAAGCGATCTTCGCGTAATGGCCCGTCGCCAGATAATCCGCGCCCAACGCCATGACCTTTTCGTAAAGAGTCCCAAATTTCAGATATTGATTGCACCGCACGCACGGGTTCGGCGTGCGCCCGCTTAAATATTCATTTGTAAAGTCATCAATCACGCAGGCATTGATCTCCTTCGCGAAATCCAGGACATAGTGCGGAATGCCGAGAACCTGCGCGACGCGCTGTGCGTCGGCGATACCGTCGGCGCCGCAGCAGGACGGTCTCTTGCTGCCGGAGTGCGTAATACTGAAGCACATCGTAACACCAACGACATCATACCCCTGCTCCTTCATCAAAGCAGCAGTCACGGAAGAGTCGACCCCGCCGCTCATCGCGACAAAGACCTTCTTCTCCCTATTATTTTCTTTATTCCGGTCAGTCATTTGTCCCCGTCACCTTCCCGATCGCCCAATAGGCCACGTCTAAAAGTTCCTCGAGCTCCTTGATACTCATTGACAGCGGCGGCATCAGCACAATAACATTCCCCAGAGGCCTTAAGATAACCCCTTTCTTCCTTGCTTCCCGACAGACACGCACGCCGGTCTTTTCCTGCCAAGGATACGGCTCTTTCGTATCGCGGTCCTTCACGAGTTCAATGCCGACCATAAACCCGCGCTGGCGGACATCTCCGACGTGAGGAAGGCCGTAGAAGCCTTTGAGCCCGGAAGCCAGGAATTTTATTTTAGGCTGCAGCTTCGCTAATACTTTTTCTTTCTTAAAAACCTCGAGATTCGCTAATGCCGCTTTGCAGCACAGGGGATTTCCCGTGTACGTGTGCCCGTGAAAGAACGTCTTCTGGTCCTTGTAATCGAAGCAGAACCCGTCGAAGATCCTCTGCGTCGTCAATGTCGCCGCAAGCGGCAGGTAGCCTCCCGTGAGCCCTTTCGCCAAACAGAGAATATCCGGCGAGACCCCTTCGTGTTCGCAGGCGAACATCTTGCCTGTCCGCCCGAAGCCGGTCGCCACTTCATCAACGATGAAGATCACGTCATATTTTGTGCACAGAGCGCGCATGCGCTTGAGCACGCCCCGGGGCCACATGATCATTCCCGCAGCGCCCTGGACGATCGGCTCGACGACAAAAGCGGCGATGCTCCCGCGCTGCTTTTTAAGCATTTGCTCAAACTTTTCAACATATTTAAACGCGTGACCCGGGTAGGACTCGCCTTGCGGCGCGCGGTAGCAATCGGGAAAATCCAAAGCGATCGTCTTGAAAATAAGATCGCGGTACACCTTGTGAAAAAGGTCGATCCCGCCGATGCTCACGCTCCCGAGCGTATCCCCGTGGTACGAATTCGCTAAATGGACAATATCCTTTTTCTGCTTGCGCCCGGTATTCTGCCAGTATTGATACGCCATCTTGATGGCGATCTCGACGGACGTCGACCCGCTGTCGGAATAAAAAACTTTCGCAAGTCCCTTGGGCGCGATCTTAACGAGTTGTTCCGCCAGTTCAATAGCCGGCGTATTCGACAGGCCGAGCAAGGTCGAGTGGCCGAGCCGGTTGACTTGGGCTTTAAGCTCACGATCGATCGTCTTGTGCCCGTGGCCATGGACGTTGACCCAGAGGCTCGAGATGCCGTCCAAGTAACTCTTCCCTTTTGTATCCATTAAGTACGACCCGCGCGCGCTCTCGATCACGAGCGGTTCTTCGTCGAGCCAGTCCTGCATCTGCGTGAACGGATGCCAAAGGTACTCTTTATCCCCATCGACGAAACGTTGGACACGGTCGCGGCCCGGCGACGCGCCCGGCATCAAAGAACGGATATCGATCTTAGGCCCGCAGGCCTTGCGCACCGCTTCCGGCCGGAGATCTTTTAAATATGGAATGGTCCCGAGGATCTTGACCTTCCCGTACATTCGGATCGCGTCGGGATTCGTCGCCTCGGGAACCCCGCCTTTGCCTTTTTCCGTCCGGCTGAACAAAACCCCTTTGACATTCAGCCCCGCGTCTCTCGCCTGACGGACCGTCAAGAGCGTGTGATTGATCGACCCCAGGCCCAACCGTGCGACGACAACCACGTCGAGGTCCAGGTCCCTGATCAGGTCCGCGACAAGATAGTCATTTTTCAAAGGCACCATCAGCCCCCCGGCGCCCTCGACAAGCATCAGGTCATATTCAAAAGCCAGCTCCGTATAGACCTTCTTGATCGTGTTAACATTAATGGACTTCTTTTGGCGGGTAAATGCGAGGTGGGGCGACAAGGGTTCCGGCGCGTAGTACGGGTTGATTTTCGCAAGCGGATCGTCGAGATGCAAGGACCGCTTCAAGAACCGCGCGTCATCGCCGGCGCATTGAACCGGCTTCATCACGCCGACATCAACGCCCTTGTCCTGAAGCAAAGTACCAAGCGCGAAAACCGCGACCGTCTTGCCAACGCCGGTGTCCGTACCCGTTATGAAAATCCCTTTGCGTTTCATCGCTTCGCCTCAACCCAGATCACCTCGAAGGTCGCGT
>JAGLMJ010000005.1 GCA_023140095.1 Candidatus Omnitrophota bacterium
TTTGAAAGTGTACCAATATCGTCGGTTGGTCGGTGTACCATGTACCAGTCTTTTTTTATTGTCTTTTATTCCTTCCTGATCAATGAATAGATTTTATTCTTTTCATTCATATTCATTCCCGATTTATTCATCGAATCAAAACGGATTATTGTTGATTCCAGCCGTTTTTTATTCTCTTTCATTCTTTCCTGATTAGTAAAGATTTAATTCCCCATTCCCACAAATATCTTATTTCCAGGTTCTATACTTAACGTATGGAACATAAACATACTCCAGATCAAAAGAGATGCTTATTCTGTGGGAGATTTTTCCGGCCGGATAAGCATGTGGGCAACCGCCAAAAGAGTTGTAAAAGGTCCGGGTGCCAGAAAAAACGCTGCCAAATACAGCAGGAAAAATGGCGTAAAGCCAATCCTGATTATTTTCAGGGTCGCTATGAATACCTCAGAGAGTGGCGAAAGGCCAATCCGGGCTATCAAAAGCGTTGGCGGACTCAAAAAGCCGGTGAGATACAAACGCAGTTACCCCCCGTAAGTCCAATAAAATCAATACGTTTGAACATGCGGGCAGATTTTCCTGACCGCGAGATACAAACGTTAGTTCTGACGTTAGTCAAGTCGGGCCAATCACTTTGGATAGACGGGGTCCGGATGCACCCTGGATGAGATACAAACGCAGATGGACAGCGGATTCTTTTCATGGAATACTTTTTATCATGAAAAGACAGGCAAAAAGTTATTCGATTGTAGATCACGATCTGTTGCATAGGGGATATCTGGGCTGTTTAACACATCAAGCCCTTGCGTTGTATCTGTTTCTGGTTGTTGTAGGCGACTGGGAGGGGAAGAGCTTCTATTCCGCATCCTCGATCGGAAAAATCCTGCGGATGGATTTCTTTGAGATCTGCAAGGCTAAAGAAGAACTTTGTACTACACGTCTTATTGATTATAAAAAACCCTACTGGTGGGTTATGACATTAACTTCTGGTAAAAGATCAATATGCCCTGACGCCATGAATCCTTTGATAAAACAGGTTCTTGAAAAAATGGAGACAACAAAAAATGATTGATCCGGCAACCCAGGCGGAAGTTTTGCGGCTTTTCTTCGCCAGCCACTTAAGTCAACGTGAGATATCGGCAAAACTTGGTATCCATCGTCAAACCGTTGCAGCCCTTATCCAACGAAAACAGGTGCTTCTTCAAAGGCCAAATAAAAAACAACGCGCGTCTATTCTTAGCCCTTATTACGATCATATTGAAAAACTTCTTCAAGATGATCCTGGCCGCTCGGCGGTCAATATTCTCCAGAAACTTCGAGGGTTCAATTACCAAGGAGGGCTAACTATTGTTAAAGATTATTTAAGTACCCGAAGAGCGCCATCAGAACCAAAGGCGTATCTTTCTTTGGAATTTATTCCAGGACAGGCGGCACAGGTTGACTGGGGGGATTTTGGCGATCCGTTTGGCTTGGGAAGAAAACTATGGTGTTTTTTAATGGTGCTCTGCTGGTCAAGATTTCTTTATATTGAATTTACTCCCTCTGCTTGTTTTGAGAGTTTTTTAAGGTGTCATGAAAATGCTTTGCGATACTTCGGGGGCATTCCAAAAGAAATATGGTATGACAATTTAGCTACAGCCGTGGCCGAACGTAAACAAAAAATCATCCGGTTTAATCCAAAATTCTTAGCCTATTGCGGGCACCATCGCTTCAAGCCGGTGGCCTGCAATCTGGGAGCCGGGCATGAAAAAGGACGCGTTGAGGATAGTGTTCGTTATGTCCGTGGAAACTTTTGGCCCGGACGAACATTTACTGGGTGGGAAAATACCACAGTTCAAGCGCATGCCTGGCTTAAACAGTTCGCTAACAAGCGTACGCATGCCTCAACGCGCAAGATTCCGGAACTTCAATTTACCAGAGAAAAATTGCATCTGTTGCCATTTGCGCCAGGCTATGACACCGATGAGGTTCGTAGTCCACGAGTATCTCATCAGTTCCGCGTACAATTCGATGCCAATGAATATTCAGTGCCGTGGAGACTCTCCGGCAGGATATTGACCCTCAGGGCCGATGAAAAAACCGTAGGCCTTTATCTGAACCGCAAGCGTGTTTGTCGTCATCCTCGTTCCTGGAAAAAAGGACAACGTATCGTGAACCCAAAACATCAGGACGGCCTTCTTGAGCGTAAACCCGGCGCTCAGACAAGTTCCGATATTGAGACCATCAAAACTCTTGGCCCAAACGGCAAACGGTATCTTGAATTTTTGGGCGCGCAGAACCGTTCGATTCGTACGGAACTTGGGCATCTAATGGTTCTGATCACCGTCTACAGTTCACAGGCTGTTGAGCAGTGCATGGCTAAAGCCATGGAAGGCGGGATCATCGGCGCTGACCACCTGGAACGGCTCCTTATGTTCTCTGAAAATCCAATAGATACCAAACCGCCGCCATTAAATTTAACTGATGAGAGGCTTAAGATCCCTCCGAACATCCCGAATCTTAAAAGTTATGATGCTCTGCTTTTAGAGCCTGAACCAGACAATAAAAATGAGGAGACAAACTGATGGAAAACTTAACAACTTATTTGGAGACATTAAAATTGCGTAACTTTTCAAGGAATCTGGACGAGCTCATAAACCGTCATCCAGATTCCCGTGAAGCCATCATTGAGATTCTTGGGGAACTTTGCAAGTCAGAAATCTCAGAAAGAAAAGAAAGAACTGTAGCTTATCGTATCTTACAAGCCAAGTTTAAAGAAATCCAAACTGTAGACACGTTTGACTTCAAATACAACCCATCTACCAAAAAAATCAAAAATCGATACCTAAAACTTTATACCCCGGAGTTGATCACCCAAGGACTTTGCGGCCTTTTTGTTGGATCCGCAGGTCTTGGCAAAACACATCTGGCACGCAGTTTAGGATATTTTTTTTGCCAACAATGCCTGAAAGTACGTTTTACAACTCTTTCGGAAATGGGCATCGATTTAAGAACCGCCGATGCTACCGGCACACTAAAAAAAACTATGCAGATATTCACACAACCAGCACTTCTTATACTTGATGAGATCGGCTACACGAACCTGCGTGACGACGAAAGCAATTTGACGTTTCAAATTATTTCCCAACGGTACGAAAACAAAAGATCAACCTTGATCACAACAAATCGACCATTCGGTGAATGGAACCAAATCTTTCACAATGACGCCATGGCGCATGCTCTCTTAGACAGGCTTATTCAAAGATCTGAGGTGTTTCATCTGGAAGGAAAAAGTTATCGAGAGACCCACCGCAAGAAATTAGAATCTTAAAGTGATTGAATAATCAATTTTTGTAACTTTGCGCCTCTAGGGCATTCTTTTATGTCTTAGATCAGAAAAGTAAAGGGGGAGGTATACCCAACACGACTAAAACAAGGAAAAACCTTTGGGGCGGTACACCTAATTCCGACGATATTGGTACACTTTCAAACCGGCGTCACCAAAAATTCTCCGGCAACAAAGAAACATGACGCTGAGAGTAATGTCTAAGCTTTCAGGCGTACAATCTGCCACACTGAGCAGAATGGAAAATAACAAGGTTATTGGAAGCATTAAAAGTTATATGGATATCGCGAAAGTGCTAGAACTGCGATTAAGCGAATTATTTGCTGAATTGGAGTAGGTTTTAAATGGTTAGAAAACGAAATGATTATTTATAACGGAAGGATGGCGGTTATGATTCAGAAAAGGTTTATTGGAATAAAAGATTTGTCAGAATATCTTGATGTGAGTGAGCATACGATTAAGTCATGGGTTTATAGTAGGCGAATTCCATTTAAAAAGATTGGAAGATTGATTAAGTTTGATCGGAATCGGATTGACAATTTGCTCGATAGTAAAAATGGAAAGCAAAAATATTTTTGTTGAACAAACTGCATATGTTTGGTATAGTTTGTATATTATGGCTGAAAAGCGATATTATATGAGCGATATTCTTAAGGTTCTCGAGATATCTAAAAACACATATCTCAATTGGGAGAAATTGGGTAAAGTTCCAAAATCAAAACGAGACCCAATGAGTAATTATCGTTATTGGTTCAGTGAGGATGTAAAGAAATTGAAGACGGTTACTGGGCGTGAGAAGAAAGAAGCAGTCTGATGAGGCTGATATTGTTGAAGCAAAAAAATATTTTTAATTAAAAAAGGATGCGGTAGTGGGAAAAATATTTCAAAGAAAAGATCGCAATTCAAAGGATTGGTATATTAGCTATTACGAGAGTGATGGGATACGTGTAAAAAGGAAAATTGGCCCCAGTAAGACGTTGGCAGAAATTACTTTAAAGAAAATTGAAGTTGAAATGGCTGAAGGCCGCTATTTAAATGTTAAGAGTAAGAATAAAATAAAGTTTGAAATTTTCACAGAAGAATATTTGAAGTATTATGCTGCAAACCTTAAATCCTGCCGTAAATCTCACCAAGTCCGTATAAGAGTTTTGCTTCGATTTTTCAAAGGGCGATATCTTGATGATATAACTGTTTTAGATGTGGAGAAGTTGAAAACTGAGAGAAGTACGGAAGTTTCTTCGGCTACGGTAAATCGGGATTGGCATGTTTGAAATCTGTATTTAATAAAACTATTGCGTGGGATAAATTTCATGGGAAAAATCCGGTTTGCAAAGTTAAGTTTTTCAAAGAAAATAATCAGCGGCTCCGTTATTTAGAAAAAGATGAACTTAGAAGTTTAATAGCGGTCAGTGAAGGTTATCTTAGGGTCGTGATAATAGTAGCAGTCAACAGGGGTATGAGATTGGGAGAGATTTTTAATTTAAAATGGGAAGACATTGATTTAAAGCGTGATATAATTTATTTACTTGAAACGAAAAATGATGAGAAAAGAGAGATTCCGATTAATTCTCAAGTGAGAAAAGCTTTGTTAGAGTATCGTAAAGAAGCGAAGGGCGAGAATTATGTGTTTACAGGGCGATTTGGGAATAACTTAACATCAATTAGAGGCTCCTTCTCGGCAGCCTTAGAAAAGTGTGATATAAATAATTTTCGTTTTCATGGCCTTAGGCATACTTTTGCATCACATCTTGTGATGAATGGAGTTGATTTGAATACAGTACGTGAATTGTTGGGACATAAAACTATTAAAATGACTTTAAGATATTCACATTTATCGCCGGATCATAAAAAACGGGCGGTTGAGATTCTTGGAGAAGGGTTCATCTGTAAAGGCAAGGGTATTAGTTCTAATTTAGTCCCCACACGGTCCCCAAGCAAAAAAATGAATAAATCATCAAGGGTTGAAAGCCTTGTATGTGCTTGATATATAATAAGTTAAGAATTTTGGAGAGGTGGCTGAGCGGTTGAAAGCGGCGGTCTTGAAAACCGTTGTGCCGAAAGGTACCCAGAGTTCGAATCTCTGCCTCTCCGCCAAAATATGAAGGCGAGCTCATAGAGCGAGCCTGAGTTTTGGTAGTATTTGGTTTTCATTTAACGTGTTTTAATCGTAAAGAGGGCAGCCATTATGCAAAAAAAAGCACCCGGTAAATACACTCCTGTTTCCATTGAGCATACCTCCATCTTAAGAAAATTTACAATTCTCTTTCTTTTGATGTCTGTCATTCCCACCTGCCTCCTCTATTATTTTTACGTGCAGATCAGCGAAAAAGGGGCTCTGGAAATTACCGCATCGAACCTTAACCTCACACTTACGTTCGTTGTGCTGGGGGTCATTCTCGGCTATTTCTCGATGCGCGCGGTTTTAAGGCAATTGGTCGACCTGACCAATGCCAACAAAAAGGCCTTAGAGGATGTCTTGAGTCCCGAGAAGATCAGGGAACTCAGCTATGAAGAAAATGAGATCGCTGTTCTTGCCCAATCATTCACGGCGATTACTGATAAGCTGGAGGAAAATGTTAAGAGTTTAGAGTTGGCCAAACGAACGCTTCAATCGATTATGGATAAAGTGGGCCAGGGCATTTCCAATATGGAAAATATTGATACGTTCCTTGCATTGATATTAGAGACGGTTACTGAAGCGATGTCGGGGAAAGTGGGAGTTCTCCTTCTTGCAGATAAGGAACAAAAGGACCTTTGGGTAAAAAATGTTTATGGTTCAAGCCATGATGAAGACAAAGTGATCCACTTCACGACGGAAGAAGGCACGGTTTTTCAAAAAGCGGCGGAATTAAAAAATTCATTGGTCATTGACCGCCTTAGCGGGGAGATCGAAGAATTTAAAAAATACAGGAATCTATTCAGGGCCCCGATGGTATGCGCTCCTTTAATAAACAAAGACAAGATTCTCGGGTTTATTACGGTGAGCGACTGCCCAACCGGGGAGTTCGAAGAAAATGAATGTAATTTACTATTTAACTTAGCTTCGCAAATGGCGGTTGCCATTGAAAATTCCCGGTTGAACAAGGATATGGAAAAGACGTATTTCGAGACGATCTCGGCCCTCGCGCTGGCGGTCGACGCGAAAGATAAATATTCCCGCGGGCATTTAGACCGTGTCGCGTATTATTCTGTCCGGATCGCGAAGAAAATGGGGCTTGATGACGAAGAGATGCAGACGCTTCGGGATGCGGCCCGGCTTCATGATCTGGGTAAGATCGGTATTCCTGATGGGGTTTTGGGGAAAAAAGGACCGTTGACGGATCAGGAAGTGGATCTTATGAGAAAACATCCGGAGATCGGCGAAAGCATCATTAAGCCTATCCATTCTTTGGAACATCTATGCGATATTATCCGCCATCACCATGAGAAGTTGGACGGAAGCGGATATCCCGACGGGCTTCGGGGAGATGGGATAACGCCGTTGGTGCGTATCACGACAATTGCCGATATTTATGATGCCTTGACGTCGGATCGGCCGTATCGCGACCAGTTTCCCAGGGAAAAAGCTTGTGAGATCCTTCGTGAAATGAAAGAGAATGGTCAGCTTGACCCGGATATTGTGGAAATTCTTATTGAAACACAAAGCGGCGAATGATCCCGCCTTTGGGAAATACATTTCCGGATAAAAGATTTAATATTGGAGAGGTGTCCGGCAGGTTTATCTGGATCAAATTAAGGTAACCTTAACTGCACCTCTCTTATTCTGATCGTCATTAGAAAGTTTATTTTGGAGAGGTGTCCGAGTGGTTGAAGGAGCACGCTTGGAAAGCGTGTGGGTGCAGAAATGTGTCTCCAGGGTTCGAATCCCTGCCTCTCCGTTTGTTTTAAAAGTTTTTTGGGAGTAAAAAAGGAGAGGTGTCTGAGTGGTTGAAGGTGCCGCTCTCGAAAAGCGGTGCGGGGAAACCTGCCCAGGGTTCGAATCCCTGCCTCTCCGTTAAAATATGAAGGCGAGCTCATAGAGCGAGCCTGAATTTTGGGGGTATTTGGTTTTCCATAATTCTGAAAAGACCGAATACCGTTTCATTTTTTTTCGAAAAAATAAACTGAATGCCAATAATTCTGGAAAGACCAAATGGGCAAGATGGACTTTGAAGAAATGTGGGGCAAGGCATTAAAGGATACCGAGATCATCCGTGCTCGCGTGAAGGCATTGTCCATGATGGGTGATACTTCTGTGCCGTATGTCCTTTTGTCGGAATCTTCCATTAATATGGGAGACACGGTTGTGCGAAAGGGCGAGGTGACGGTCCGGCAACCATCCTTGTTCATCCCGCCGAACAACCCGCAGTTTCAGGGTTTTGAATTTGACAGTGAGGAAGATGAATTCGACGAGACATCATTTATTAATTTCCTGATCGTCCGGGGGATCTCCATACCGTCGCTGCGTTATGATAATAAAACCAGTTTTTTAGATGTTTATGAGGGAAGGCTTTCTTCGGCGATCAAGCATTATGAGCGCACGTTGCAGCGGCAAGAAGATGTCCGGACGGGGTTGTTGGCCGGCCCCGAAGACTGCTGGCAGTTCTGTATTCTGATCTTTATTTGTTCGCAGATCATCAAGAATGCCGATCAAGATATCCAGCGCCTGCTCGACGAGTATCATAAGAAGAAAAACTGATCCTTAGGATTTGAATAGCCTCAAAAAGGATGCTTATGCGAAAACCCTTAACCATTTCCCTGGCCGCGGCGCTTCTCCTGTTTTTTTCATTCTCTTCTCATGCCTTTGAAGAACGATCATTCAAAGATATTCTTGATAATGGGCTCACCGTTTTAGTGACGGAAATACCGTCGAGTCCGGTTGTGTCTCTCTACGCGCTTGTCAAGACCGGTTCGGCAACAGAAGGAAAATTTCTGGGGGCCGGGATCTCGCATTTTCTCGAGCATATGCTTTTTAAGGGGACCCATGGCCGGGACGTCGGCGAACTGGCCGCCTGTATTCAGGCTGTAGGAGGTAAGATCAATGCCTCGACGGGAATGGATTACACGATCTACACAATAACCGTTCCTCACGGGTCTTTTGACGTTGCGCTGGACATTCTTTCGGACATGTTGGCCAATGCGGAGATGGACGCGCAAGAAGTTGAAAGGGAGCGGAATGTCATTTTCAGCGAAATGCGCATGCGCAACGATAACCCCGACGCAAAGATCAACGAACTTACCTTTAAAAATGTTTTCATTGCGCATCCCTACCGGCATCCGGTTATCGGGTACAGGTCTCTTTTCGCCGGGATCACGCGGGAGGACCTTATTGAATATTACCGGGAGCGCTACGCGCCCAATAATACGGTTTTCTCTGTTGCCGGGAATGTTGATGCTAAAGAAGCGTTTTTAAAAGTGAAGGAAACCTTTAAAGATTTTAAGCGCAGGCACTCTGTTATCCGGAATCTGCCCCGGGAACCGAAACAGATCAGCCCACGTCGGTACGAAGAAGAGTATCCGACGGAACTGACGCGTTTGTCCATGTCGTTTGGCTCGACAGAACTTCTTCATCCTGATCTTTACGCCTTAGATGTTCTGGCGAAAATTCTGGGCCAGGGAAAAAGTTCGCGGTTGTATCTGGATATTTATAAAAAGCAAGCGCTGGTGCACAGCATTTCCGCTTCAAATTACACGCCGATCGACAGGGGGATCTTCTGGATTGATTGCCTTCTCGAGCAGGAAAATGTCGACGCGGTTATTGGCGCTGTCTTAAGGCAAGTCGATGAGGTTAAGGTTAAAGGGGTGAAACCGGCGGAGTTGGCAAAGGCCAAGCAGCAGGTCCGCAGCGAACATGTTCTCCGTCATAAAACCTCCGCGAGCATTGCTTATGCCCAGGCTTTTGACGAGGCCTTTGCGGGGGACCCTCATTTTTCAAAGAAATATGTCGAAGGTATTGCGCGCGTGACGCTTGATGATATCAAGCGTGTTGCGAATATGTATTTGGTCGAATCAGGGTTAACAACGGTTGTTCTTAAGCCCGGGGAAAAGGATGCGGAAGAAAAAACAGAAACACGGATCATTGCAGAAAAAAAGATCCAAAAACATGTGCTTGATAACGGATTGACCGTTCTATTAAAGGAAGACCATGCTTTTCCTTTGGTCGCAGTCCGGTTAGTAGCCAATGGCGGGGTCCGTCAAGAGACGGTTGAACGTAACGGGCTTTTTTCTATGCTGGCCTCAACGTGGACGAAGGGGACAAAGAATTATTCGGCGAACGGGATCGCCGAGAAGGTGGAAAGTTTAGGCATGCGCTTAGGCGGTTTTTCCGGGCGCAACAGTTTTGGATTAAGTATGGAATTCTTGGCCGAGCAATTACCGACAGCGTTGGACCTGCTGAAAGAATTAGTGGCCCATCCGACCTTTCCCGAGGAAGAGACCGTTAAGGTTAAAGAGCAAAAGAGGACTATTATCCGCCGTCGTGAGGATAATATTTTTGCGTCAACAGCCTACGTTCTTAAGAAAACTCTTTTCCTGACCCATGCGTTCCGGTTGGAAGAGGAAGGGACTATTGAGTCGGTCGATCGCATAACGCGCAATGACCTGACAGCCTTTTACAAGCGGTTTGTTGTGCCGGGAAATATGGTGATCTCTGTTTTTGGGGATATTGATGCGGAAGATGTTTTAAATGATATTAAAAAAAGTTTCGCTTCCCTTAAGGATGGGGAATTGACCTTAAAGGTCCATAAAGAAGATCCGCCGGAGCAGCCCCGAGAAGAGATCTTGATAATGAATAAAGAGCAGGCGATGGTGATGTTCGGATTCCAGGGGCTTACATTTCACGATCCGGACGCTTATGGCCTTGAGGTGCTCGCCGCGATCTTAGGCTCGTCGTTCAATGGGCGGCTGTTCACTAACATTCGCGATCAGTTAGGGGATGCCTACACGCTAGGGGGTAATTTTCTTCCCGGGCCGGATGCGGGATTCGTTTATTTTTATGTCCTGACAGCGGAAGAAGAAGTTGAAAAAGTCAAAGACCTTTTGAAGAAAGAGATCAAACGGTTGCAATCCGAACATGTTCCCGGGAAGGAATTAAAAGATATCAAAACATATTTAAAAGGAACGTTTAAGGCCTCCCAAGAGACAAGCGCGTCTTTGAATTTCATGGTGAGCCTCGATGAGCTTTACGGGCTGGGGTTTGACCACTATCAGGGATATGACGGGCGCATTGATGAGGTAACGCAGGAAGATATTAAGCGACTAGCGCGGGAGCATCTTGACCTGAATAAAGCGGCGGTCGTCGTGACCATGCCGGGAAAGGCTCAACCCTAGAACGGTTGTTGCGGGTATCTTCAGATTTACAGAGCAGGGTGAGTGTTTACAATCGTCGCAAACAATGTTAAATTAGTGTATTCTTAAAATTTATTAAATCGGCGAGTCATGAGCCTTCCTAAAGATCGTTGGATAAGACTATGAAACCGGAACAATGTATTGAATTAGAATTTCGCTTGATCGATTTCCTCAAGGGCAGTATGAACCTGCTTCAGACTCCGGCTGAGCGTGAAGTCATGGTTAGCGGGGCTCTTAAGAGGATCCTCGAAAAAGGCGAATTTCCCGAGCTCAGGCCTGAGCTTGAGAACGAACGTTCGCGTGTCGAGTTTATCACGAACTTTCTTTCGTATGGCATTATTACAGAGGTATTGTGTGATGGGCATGTCGAAGATATCGTCATAAATAATCTTAAACCGATTTACATCCATCACAGCGAAGAGGGATTTATCTCAACGGAGAAAAGTTTTTCCCATCAAAAGGAAGTCATTCTTTTCGTCAAAAAACTTTTACTTTTCTGCGGAAAAACGGCGCAAGGGAAGATCATCAATCTGGAATTGCCGAATCTCGAAGGGCGGGTCAATATTGTCCATTCGCCGTTCGGGCCTCAGATCACGATCACGAAAGCAAAAGTGACGCCGTTGAGCATCATTGACTTGATCCGTATGGGCGGGCTGACCTATGAAGTCGCCGCGCAATTGTGGATATATCTGGAAGGAATGTCCATACGGCCGGCTAATATCATGATCGCCGGCGGCCCCGGCGTCGGAAAAACGACCCTGCTTAATTCGCTGTTTTGTTTCATCCCCAAAGCCGACCGCATGGTCGTTATTGAGGATACATTGGAACTGAACACTTTTCTGGAAGATAGTTGCTCGAGACTGGAAAGCGATGATGACTTGAGCCTGGCCGATCTGGTGAAGAACAGTTTACGGATGCGGCCTGAGCGGATCATTGTCGGAGAAGTGCGGGGTGCCGAGGCGCGCGATATGATCACGGCCTGTAATGTCGGGAAATATTGTATCGGGACCATCCACGCTTTGACGTCAAGAGAGGCGATCATCCGCCTGCAGAATGAGCCGATGAACATTCCCGAGATGCTGGTCAATTTGATTGATGTCTTTATTGTTCTTAAGCGCTACCACGTGAAAGAACGGATGTTCCGCGTGATCGATGAGATCAGCGAGACCAGCGGCATGGAACAGGTTAAAATTCTCCTCTCGCAGGTTTACAAATATGATTTCAACAGTCAGCAGATGAAACAGATGACGCCGAGCACTGTTTTCCGCGACCGCCTTGCCAAGCAGTCCGGGTTGACGCCAAAAGAAATTATAAGGGAACACATGCTCAGGGCCTATTTGTTGGAACAGCTTGACAAGCGTAATATGAACACGATGAAAGAGGTTGCAACGTTCTGCCGGGCGTACAATAAAGACCCTGATCAAGCGACTGCCAGTTTAGGATTCAATCGCGCCGGGCTTCTCGGGAGCAATAAGTAACAGAGTTCCATAAGTATGGTGAAACAGATAAACCGCTGGTGAAGCGGTTTTTTTTGTCCGCCTTCGCTGAATTGTTTTTACGTTCAGCTTCGGCGGATTTCGCCGGGTTGTTTAAAAGGTGCCACGGCTTTAGCTGTGAGGCTCATTTTTAAGTGGATTATGCGAACAGCTGGAATAATTCTTTAGGGCTGTGAATAAGATAGTCCGGGTTTTGGGCTGCCAGGATCTTACAGGAATTGTATCCCCATGTTACGGCCGCGCTGCGGATGCCGGCTTTTTTGGCGGCCTTAATATCCCGTGTTTCGTCACCGACGTAGATTACTTCGGAGAGCTCGAGGCCGTGTTCATCCATTAAGGTCTTTAGTCCCCAGTTCTTGCTCCATATCTTCGATGTGGTACAGATAAAATCAAAAAAATTCAGTCCGTTGTTCTCTAGGAAACCCGTCACATTCTTCGATGAATTGGACGTGAGAATGCCCATTTTATAGCCGAGGGATTTAAGCTGAAGAAGAATTTCTTTTAGATCCTTGATGGGTTCAACGGAATCGATCTCTTTATGCAATTCCTTCTTGGCTTTGGCGACGATCATAGGGATCTTAAGAAGAGGGATGTTTAAATGCTGGATTGTTTCCCGGACATTTTTGTCCTTCATATCCTTGATCTCATCAGGATCAATTTTATTGAAATTAAATTCTTCGGACAAACGGTTGCCGATCCTCAGAAGATAGTGGAATGTGTTAGCAATCGTTCCGTCGAAATCGAAAATCAGGACAGGGTCTTTTTTCATAGGAATGCATGTTGAAATGTTATGTTTAAGTCAAGAAAATATTGATAAGAGTATATCATTGAAACGGCGTTGGTTTCAAGGTTAACTTTTTTGGGGCCTTGGAAATGGATTTGAGCCCGTCTTAGCGTTCCACATAATTGTGTTGACAATTGGTAGGAATTTATGCATACTTTTCTAGAGAAGTAAATAAGGGGTAGAAGGTTTTATGCATCAATCGAGACGAGAAGCACATACACCACGTTTGTTCTTTCTGCTGTTATTTACTAAATCTCGAAGAAAGGAGGAAGTAAGTAATGGCAAAAGGAAAAGTAAAGTGGTTTAGTAACCAAAAAGGTTACGGATTTATTACACCTGAAGAGGGTCCTGATGTATTTGTTCATCACAGCACGATTCAAGGTGACGGATACAAGACCTTAGAAGAGGGCCAGGAGGTTGAATTTGAAGTGACAACCGGTCCTAAAGGTGAGCAAGCAACAAATGTTGTAAAGGTCTAATCACGACATTTAAAAAAGCCCGGCATGAACTGCCGGGCTTTTTTTGTGGTGCGCCCGGCAGGGCGCACTTACTTGAGGGTGAGGCTTCGACACTGAGCTCAGCCGAAGTCAAGTCCCTTACAGGCCTGGCAGAGGGAACTGTTAGTCGGACGGCAAGGGTGTCAACCGTGAGGTTGAATCTGAAGGAAGCCGCAGACAAAACGCTGGCCTGACGAACAGGAATCCGCGAGGTAAAGTTGGGTGCATTATTAGACAACAGGCATTGATGTCGAAATAGCAGAAATGACAGGAACCGCTGTGTACGGAACCGTACGCACGGTGGTGTGAGAGGACTGCAGACGAAATAATCATCTGCCTCCTACTTGATTCATCCCCCATCCATTAAGTCCTGGGGATCTTAAAAAATTCTTAATTGATCTTCAATTCTCCCCAGACCGGAATGTGGTCACTAGGTATGCGGTTGACAACCTTTCCTGTGTTAACGACGCTCATCCCCCGAGTGAAAATATGGTCCAATGTGGCTCTTTTGTTTAAGAGATACCAGTATTTGTAGGTCCATCCTATGGCGCCGGTCGCCAGTTGAAAATCGGCTTCTTTAAACGGTTTTAAAATGGCCCGGCAATTCGACCTGCTGAACGTATTGAAATCACCGGCAACAATTGAATGTTTGACCGAGGGTTTGATGGAGTCAATGATCCGGTCGATCGGGATGCGCCTTTGATGCGTACGGACGAACATTTTCATGTGAACACAGAACACGGTTACTTTAGTGTTGTCGATCAAAAGTGTCGCGCTGACGGCAATGCGCTGCAATTCTCCCGTACCCAGTTTAGGTAGGATGATTTTCTGGTCGTCGATGATCGGCCATTTCGAAAGAATAGCATTGCCGAAATCTTTGTTATTCCTCGGATGGAGGATCGCCGGATAATAGACAAAATTATATTTTAGCGCATTCGCGATAAACTCGACTCCCTGGCGGTCCATTTCCTGCAGGCAGATAATACCGGCATTGCCCAGGTCCTGATGGCCGGCCAAAAGCTTAAGGGCCTGACGGGTATTTTTTGAGAACTTGATATTGTAGGTAATGACCTTGATCGTCCCCTTGGGCCTGGTCCTGTGCGTCGCGGTATCTAAAGAGGCATATCTTGGTTTACAGGAATGAATGTAATTATGGTAATGTTTGCCGGTTCGAAAATGTTTTATCATATTTTCCTTTAATGCTTTGATCTCCCATATCAGTATATACCCGAATGGGGCACTATTCAAGACTGACTGACTGACAGGGTCTGTTGTTGCCCCTTAGAAACAGCTAAAAATTGCAATGAAATTCAAGAAAGTCTGATATAATCAGCAAAAGGTTTTAGCCCATTAAGTGTTATTAAAGGAAGGAAAGGGATTTATGAAATTATCAAATACGCTCGTTGTACTGGATCTGGAAACAACCGGAACGTGGGTCGATAGGGACAAGATCATAGAGATCGCCATGATCAAGTGCGCCCCTGACGGAACACGGGAAACATATGAAAAAAAAGTCAATCCCGGCATGCCGATCCCGGGAGTTGTCAGCGAGTTGACCGGTATCACTAATGAGGATGTGAAGGATGCTCCGGCATTTAAGGATATTGCCGGCGAGGTTTTTGCGTTCATCGAAGGGTGTGATGTGGCCGGGTTCAACGTCTGCCGGTTCGATTTTCCTCTTCTGCAGCGGGAGATCTATGATGCCGGATTGAAAGTTAATTGGGAGGGGATCAAGGCCTACGATGCCCAAAAGGTTTTCCACCTTAATGAAAAACGTGATTTGACGGCTGCCTACAATTTTTACTGCCATAAGGACCTTGAGAATGCCCACTCAGCCTTGGCCGATACGCAGGCGACCCTTGAGGTTCTCGAGGCCCAGGTTGCCAAATATGGTCAAGGTGAAGATGCGCTGGAATCGTTAGGTAGATTTGATTATCAGACGACGGCTGAGTTTCTTGATGATGAACGGAAATTCCGATGGTGGAACGGCAGGGCGTACATGATGTTCGGAAAATACGCCAGGAAACACAGCCTGCAGGAGGTCGCGCGCATGGATCCCGGTTATCTGGAATGGATCCTCTCGGCAAAGTTCAGCGAAGAAGTCAAGACGCTTGTTTCCAATGCGTTGCAGGGACGCTTTCCTGTCTTTGAGTTGAAAGACAAAAATAATTCAAAAGGCTAATTGTATATTCGAAATACGAAAGAATAGAGAAATGCTCATTGCGCATCCGAAAGACAAAAGAAGGAAGAGAGGAAAAGGCTATGGCTAGTTTATTTACCCGTATTATCAATGGGGAGATTCCCTGTCATAAGATCTGTGAGGATGAAAACTATTTTGCTTTCCTGGAGATTCGGCCGATCAATCCCGGACATACCTTGGTCGTTCCTAAGAAAGAGGTTGATTATCTCTTTGATGCTGACGACGAGTGTTTAGGCGGCATGATGGTGTTTGCGAAAAAAATCGCTCCCGCGATCGAAAAAGCAGTCGAATGCAAGCGTCTCGGTGTCATGGTCGCCGGCCTTGAAGTCCCGCATGCCCATATCCATCTTATCCCGATCACTAGGCTTGGAGACTTGAATTTTGATAACCAGCAACCGGCTGAGAATGACGATTTGGCACGGGTAGCTGAAGAGATCCGCGAACACCTGTAACGGACCGGAAATAATACCGGGTATCCAGTTGTGTTTGACAATGGCCCCGTATTCCTGTATCATTTTTATCACTAAACCCAACAAAACAAAAAGATTTTGGAGGTAATTTATGCAACCATTAACGTCATCCAAACCGAAGAACTGGTCTGAAGAACAACATAGCGTCTGGCGCTCTCTGGAAGACCATTGGGACCATTTGATTAATGCCCGTGTGGATGAATTCTTAAAATATATTCACGACGACTTTATCGGCTTCGGCCATGAAAGTCCGATCAATATTGATAAGCCATGGCTGAACAAATGGGTCGGGTTCTGGACGAAATCGACAAAGATCATCATTTGCGAGTTGCGTCCTATCGATATCCGCATTCACCAGGATATTGCTATTGTGCAATATTTTATTTTCACGATCGAAAAAAACATCGAAGGCGGAAAACGGGTGATCCGTCGCTATACGATGACCTGGAAGAATCAGGGTGATCGTTGGGTTGTCATCGGCAGCCATAATAATCTTGCCGATGAAACGGTTCGCGGTTAAAACAGCGTCGAGTATTCAGCTGCATTATTAATATCTTCCTATCTCGTATATTTTTCTTACGAAATCAAAAAATATTACATATTTGTGTTGTTTTAGGAAAAAATTCTCGGTATATTAGTGATATATATCTTATTATTAAACTATGTCGAGTATGTGTTTAAAAACCCGCACAATATTTTTTCTAGCGATCATTATCGGATTGTCCATGGGGGATTCTGTTTATGCGCGCCAAGCGCCGACCAGCGCCAAGCGCCGGGCCATCATGGATCAAGAGATGAATTGTATTACAAAGAATTATGACCGCGATGGTAACGTGTCGTGGGAAAACACGTGCTCTTCCCAATATTCTTCAACGCAATATAATGTAGCAAGAACTGACGCCCCTTATGGTTACAACAATGACGGTTATTCCGATTATGCGCGAACAAGCGGGGCTGCGGATTGGGAGGATGAATATGATTATGGTGAGTTTGATACTTTCGACGAAGATCCATATGGCACAAATGATCTTCATTACAGGTATGGAGGAGGTCCGGAATCCGGCCGTTTCTTGAAAGCGGATATGCGTCTTATGGTTGGGCGCCGTTGGGATGATTTTGATTGGAATATTGCAAGCGATATTACAGGCATGGCAACGCCGAATATTTTATCGGAATTGACCTGGTCCGATCTAAAGATGACTCAGATTAAGGTTGAGAGCAATATTGTTTTAGGAAATAGGTTTGTCCTTGATGGCATGATCTCTTATGCGGATATTTTTAAAGGGGATAATCAGGACTCAGATTATCTTGGGGATGACCGGACAGGGGAATTTTCCCGCTCGAATAACAATTCCAGCGATGGAGAGGCTATGGATTGGTCGATAGGGGGAGGTTTGAAATTTTATTTGGGAGATTTGGAAGACATCCTTCTTAAAGCGAATGCAGTCTGGCTTACGGTTTTAGCCGGTTATTCCTACCATGAATTGAACCTGATCATCACAGAGGGGTTTCAAACCATACCGGAGACAGGTTCTTTTGGTCCTACGTTACATAGTAGCTATTGGGCGGAATGGGATGGCCCATGGTTAGGATTTGAAATGGAGGGCTCAAGAGACAGGATCTTCGGCATTTTACGGTTTTCATATCATTGGGCCGACTACTATGGTTCGGCTAACTGGAACCTTCGTTCGGACTTCGCGCATCCCAAGAGTTATGAGCACATTGCTGATGGTAGGGGGCTTGTCTTTAATTTGGGAGCCGGCTATCATATGACCGATAGTTTTACTCTGAATCTCCAATCGGATATTCAGGATTGGGAGGCAAAAAAGGGGATCGACAGGACGTTCTTTTCTGATGGATCCGACATTGAAATCCGCCTTAATTGCGTAAAATGGAAGTCTAAGTCCCTGATGTTTGGGGGCACCTACCAGTTTTGACCAACCTTTTTGTTAGCGCTTTCTCAAAAATCTCCGTTTAAATTCCCTTTTTTCAAGTCGTTCTTAAGATTGACAAACTCTTGATTTCATTGTATTCTTATATTAGAAAAGAAACTTAACGTATTGAAAAATAAGGCAATTAGGAAATTATTGGTAGCGATTTCAACAAAAATAAAAAAAATGACTATCTCATCTTCTTTTTGCAATGGGGCAGATGTGTATATACGGTTAACTTTTAGTATATCTATTAGTAAAGAAAGAGAGAATTATCTATGGAGTACAAGCAATCTTTAAAAGTCTTGGTAGTTGAAGACAATCTGATTGATCGCAGGATACTGGAATCGATGTTATTAGAGGCTTCAGATTCCACCTCTCTTTTGAAAAGTTCCGATTCTCTGGCAGGCGCCCTTCAGCTTATGTCACAATACACCTTTGATATTGTCATTCTGGACCTTAATCTTCCTGATAGTTATGGGGAGGAGACATTGCTGAAGCTTAATAGGCAATATCCTTCTGTGGCGGTGGTCATAAATACCGGGGCCTATGAAGATGAAGTTGGACTGGAAACCTTAAGTTTCGGCGCTCAGGATTTCCTTGTTAAAGGAAAATACAATGCCTATATACTCAATAAAGCCCTTCATTATGCGGTGGAGCGCAAGCGGGTAGAATCTGAACTTGTTAACGCTTACCGAAAGGTCAAAGAAGCGCAGGACCAACTTGTCCAGTCCGAGAAAATGAAAGTGGTTGGTGGTTTAGCTAGCGGTGTCGCTCATGAGGTAAAAAATCCGTTAGCCACGCTTCTTTACGGGGTTACTTATCTTGCTCAGAGTTTCAGCGAGGTTGACCCGAACGTCGATTCTGTTATTCAAAACATGAAGCAGGCGATCAATAAAGCCAATGATATTGTGACGGACCTGTTGAACTTTGCAAGCTTAACAAGCTTAGAGAAGAAGGACGAACATCTTGATGTTGTGATCAAAAAAGCGCTCAGCCTGGTTCGCCATGAATTTTCCCGTAATCATATTTCGGTTGTCAAAAAGATCGAGAAATCCCTTCCGAAAGTCATGGTTGACAAAAACCGGATTGAACAAGTTTTGATCAATCTCATTCTCAATGCGGTGCATGCGATGCCCGATGGAGGGGATATTACAGTAAGGGCTTACAGCCGGACCCTTTCTGAAGACCTGGAAGATATGCTGCAATTGCGCCGGGATGAATTCAAGCCCGGCGAGACCATTGTTATTCTGGCGGTGGAAGACGGTGGATGCGGTATTCCGGAAGATAAGATCGGACAGATCTTTGATCCGTTCTTTACAACGCGCCGCGGTGACGGCGGCGTTGGGTTAGGATTATCCGTTTCAAAGAACATTATGGATATTCATGACGGCTGTATCTTTGTTGAAAACAAGCAAAATGGCGGTGTAAGAGCAACGTTAATCTTCAAAGTTGATCCTGTACAAGGAGGTGTTTTAGATGGACAGGAGAAAAATCTTAATTATCGATGATGAAAAAGACTTCTCTGAAGTGGTTAAGTTGAATCTTGAATCCACGGGAAAGTATGAGGTCTACATCGAGAATGACGCCAGTAATGCTTTGTTCACCGCCTTGCAATGCCGTCCAGACCTGATCTTGCTTGATGTGATCATGGCAAGCAAAGAAGGCCCGGATGTGGCTATTGAGATCAAAGGAGATCTACGTCTTAAAGAAACGCCGATCGTCTTTCTAACGGCAACAGTAACACAACAGGAAGTTGATGAAGAAAACGGAAAGATCGGCGGACAAGCATTTGTTGCGAAACCAAGCAGCCTGGATATCCTATTGGATTCTATTGAGAAAAATATGATACTTACCTAATTCCGTCGGTATCACAGATCTCTCTTTCGATGAATTCCATCCAATTACTGCGTGTACGCAGTCTAGGAAATTTTTCTATCCAACTCTTTATTTCAAAACGCATTTGTTGTAATATACATCTTTGCAATTCAAGGAAGTTTAAAAAATCTATAGGTTTAAATATGAGAAGAACAACCAGCCCACATGTCAGAATTAAAGAATCCCGTATTCATAGTACCGGTATTTTCGCGGAAAAAGATATCCCTAAGGGGACGCGTATCATTGAATATGTCGGAGAAAAGATCAGCAAGAGCGAGTCTGACCGCCGGGCGGATATTCCTCTTGAAGAGAACAAAAAGAACAGTGAATATGGCGCCGTTTATATTTTTGATCTCAACAAGCGGCATGATATTGACGGCAATGTTCCCTACAACACGGCGAAGTTCATTAATCACTCGTGCGATCCTAATTGCGAAACGGAAATTATTCGCGGGCACGTTTGGATCATCGCTCTGCGTGATATCAAAGAGGGTGAGGAATTAGCGTACAATTACAACTATAGTTTTGAAGATTATGAAGAGCATGAGTGCCGGTGTGGTTCAAACCGGTGCGTCGGTTATATTTTAGATGAAGATCATTGGCCGCGGCTAAGGCAAGAGGAAAAATTAAAAAAAAGAATAATTTAAACAAAAGGATGTAGAAAGAACGGAAAATTAAAAGAGATCTTAACGGCCCCATCTACGAAAGGGCCGTTTTTTTGTTTTGAAGGTCTCTATTTCTTGCGAATCCAATGCCCGGTTGTAATCCGTGCATTATTAATGACATACCGTATTGGAGCCCGTATTGGAGCCCCTTGCGTGTTTTTATGTAGAATGTTATACTCTAAGTTATCATCAAACCCCTTAGCGAATATTAGGTTTATGCACACGCAAAGAACAGTTTTTAAGATATTTTCTATTTTCTCTATTATATTGTTTAGCGCCCAATTTGCTTTTGCCGGCAATAATGCCGGTTTTATTTCTTCTTTTAAGGCAGACAATAACAATATTTTTGAGCGCAGCGACGTTCGAATGGCAGTTGACCATTTCTGCCGGATGTTATCGATAGATCCTGGGAACAAAACAGTTCAGGAGAATCTCAAAACGATCAGTTCTCACCCGGAGTTAACAGCAATTCAAAGGTCCGATGTTATTCGTCTAGAGGATCACCTCAGCTATATTAAGAACCTGCAAGGGCGTGTTGAATATTTGATTTCCAAGCGGAATTTATTGAGGGACCAACTCATTGAAAATGGCCATGCGAGGGCGGTCCTTTTAAAGGGGTTATTTGATATTCGGGATAATATTTCCGGGTCGCACGAAACATTTTCCTATCAAAAACAGTCATTGTTTGACAGAAAAAGCCCATTGGTTATCATTAATAATCTTTTGGTGGACGAGAAAATGCAATTGTCCGTGCGTGTCCGTTCACTTGAAAATCAATATGATTGGCTGAAGGCGGTTAATAAAGATGGAGCCCCGCGGCTAGAGCCGGGACACCTTATTGCCGCAGGCCTGCAAAAGGACGTAAAGCCTGACCTTCATCAAGAAACGGTAGCCGAGATCATTTCTCTTCAGCCGATAAGGGATGAGGAGGGAAAAGTAAACGAGAAAAGGACGGAAAAATTTAAAAAAGAATTAGGGGCTTTGTATGTTCAGATTGATAAGCTTGAGGAACAAATCACAAAAGAAGACGATAGGGCCGGTGAGTTGGGAAGCCAGGTGGTCGATCTGTCCCTTAAATTATTGGAAACAGAAATCCAGCTTAATGAAAAGACCGGAGCGGTTGAGTCTTTGACCGCGCAGTTGACCGATGTTGAACAGCGTTTTGTGTTAGGGCAAAGGATCATCCAGGAAAAAGATGAAGAAATGCAGTCCCTGCAGGAGGACCTGCAAAAGACCCGGTTGGAAACTGAAAGCCGGGCGGCGAAACACGACCGCGTGATCGTCGGGAAGGATAAAGAGCTTAAAATGGCCAACGGATTTCTAAATATTTACCGTCAGAGATCGGGAGGTGCGAACCGGGTTCTCCAACAGAAAAAGGAACAACATAATAGCAACCTACGGAAGGTTGTCTTAGAGAGGGATCAGGAAATCAATGACCTAAGGGAACAGTTAGGAAGGATGCAAAAAAGCCTTCGGACAGCTGATAGGACTGTTCAGGAGAAGGTGGCTTATTTGAATTACGCAAAGAATGAACTGGTTGTATTGAGGAAACAAATGAGAGTGGGTGAAAAAGAATTTAAATTAGAAGAGCCAAAATACCGGGCATTCCCTGATGAAAAAGTGACCGAATTAAGCGGGATCCTGAGAATATATAAAGATAAGCTGTTTGAAGAGACTAAGGCTGCTCGGGAGAAAACGTCCGATATTACCAATTTAGAGAGGCAGCTGGCGTTACTCGAGAATCAGCTTAACGAAAAAAGCGAGACTCTTGTTAAAACACAGCGTGACCTGTATGATCTGGAAGATCAATTAACAGCTCTGAAACAAGAGTTGTTGAAGTTAAGAGAACGTCCGCAAGATAAAGGGTCTTATAACAGCGATGGTGACCGTCAAGTCCAGGAATTGCAATCCAAGTTCCTGGATATTAACGATTTTTTACTAGAGAATCTCCATGATTCTGATAAAATAAAAAGTCGCCAAATTGTTCAATAGTTCTCGTCCACAATATTAATTCCTGATAGGTAAATCGATGACGAAGTTTTTTAGGCTTCTTTGTTTTATTTCTTTTGTCTTCCTATATTTTGCCCTTCCCGTCCGGGGAGAGGCTGCTCCCTTAAAACAGGATATATTCTTAACCGACGCTGTTGTGAAGGTGTTTGTGACATCCAATAAAATGGACTATTACAGGCCTTGGCAGTCCGAGGGTATTAGGGCCGGCGGAGGTTCCGGCGCGATCATCAAGGGAAACCGTATTCTTACCAACGCGCATGTTGTTGCTGACCATACTTTTATTCAAGTCAAGAAAGATAGCGATCCCAAAAAATATACGGCTAAAGTAGTGGCTATCGGACATGACTGCGACCTTGCTCTTCTTGAGGTCGATGATCCGGGTTTTTTTGACGGGGTCACCCCGTTGGCGTTTGGAGATCTTCCTAAGCAGCAGGATAGTGTTATGGTTATTGGGTATCCCCGGGGTGGGGGGAAAATATCCATAACCGAAGGGGTCGTCTCCCGTGTTGAGGTAACCTCATATGTTCAAAGTTCCCGCCAGTTGCTAACGGTTCAAATCGACGCGGCCATTAATCCCGGTAACAGCGGCGGGCCGGTCATTCAAGACGGAAAACTCGTTGGTATCGCCATGCAGATCTTTCAATCCGGGGAGAATATCGGATACATGATCCCCGTCCCCATCATTCAACATTTCTTAAAGGACCTGGACGATGGAGGGTATGAGGGCTTCCCGATGCTCGGCATTGATTTTAAGAATACAGAAAATGCCACACTCCGCGAATTTTACGGGATCGCCGAAGAAGATGGGGGCGTTCTTGTTAATAGGGTTTTGCCGTTTTCACCGGCTTTTAAGAACGTAGAAGAAGGGGATGTTATTCTAGAGATTAACGGAGTCCCGATCGGAGAGGATGGAACATTTCCGTTCCGCGGCAATGAGCGCCTTTCCCTAATACATCTGATAACCAAAGAACATGTCGACGACAGTATCACTTTAAAGATCATGCGCAAAGGAACGATCAAGGAGTTGAACGTTCACTTGAAGTATTTTGTTGTGATGATCCCGCATCCTAAATATTTTAAGAAGCCGCCTTATTTTATTTTTGGGGGGCTTGTATTTACTGTTTTAAGCACGGATCTTGTATATTCCTGGGGGAAACGTTGGTGGGAGAAGGCTCCTGTAGATCTTGTTTATTACTCGATCGGGGCAGGGCGGTTAAATGAGCAGGAGCAGAAAGATGTTGTTGTTTTGCTGAGCGTTCTGCCTGATGATATTAATGTCGGGTATCATAATATCGGAAAGAATATTGTTGCAAAAATTAACGGACAGGATATTAGATCATTCAAGGATTTTGTTCTGCTTGTCAATGAAATAAAAAGTAACGAGCAGTATACGATCATTGAAACCCAAAACAAATCGCGCATCATTCTCGATAATAAGAACATCGAAGTGATTAATAAACAAATCCTTGAAAGAAACAACATTCCCTACCAGTTTTCCGAAGATGTCGCACAGTGGTTGAAGAAAGATGATCAGGACTAAGGGCTGCTTATCCGCGTATGAACTACATTAAGCTTATTTTAAAAGGGTTTTGCATGGGGACGGCAAACGTTATTCCCGGGGTTTCCGGCGGAACGATCGCTTTTATCTTAGGGATATATGAAAAGCTGATCCGCACGATCAAGGCCTTTGATCTGAAATTTGTCAAATCGATATGCCATTTCCGTTTCAAAGAGGCATTTTCTGCGATCGACGGTGCGTTCCTGAGCGCTCTTTTTTTAGGGATCGTGATTGCCATCCTTACTCTTTCTAAAGTCATCAGCCAGCTCTTGAGCAGTAAACCTATTTTGATCTATTCCTTTTTCTTCGGTTTGATCCTGGCCTCGATTCCGATCATGGTTCGTATTATAAAGGAATGGACGGCCGCTAAGATCGCAACGGTTCTTGTAACAGCTGTGGTGGCGTATTTCTTTGTTGGCATGGTTCCCTTCACGACGCCGGAGGCGGCATGGTTTATTTTCTTTAGTGGGGCGCTTGCGATCAGCACAATGATCTTGCCGGGCATCTCGGGGGCTTTTGTCCTGGTCCTTCTCGGGAAATATCAGTTCATTTTAGATGCGATCAACCAGCGCGACCTTTTTGTTTTAGGCGTTTTCTCTCTAGGAATGGCTGTGGGGATCCTCGGCTTTGTGCGTATTTTAAGCTGGCTTTTTAACAAGTATCATGATCTTACGGTGACTATTTTAACGGGGATCGTTGTCGGCTCTCTGCGGAAGATCTGGCCATGGAAAGAGATCGTGCGCTCGATGACGACAAGCCGGGGAAAAGTTATTCCGATCGAAGAGGTCAATATTTTACCCGGTCAACTCAGTGGAGAAGTTTTATTTGCGCTTGTGATCATGGCTGCCGGTTTTATCCTCGCCTTGATGTTAAACTCGTCTTCTGATGAAAAAAGTTTAAGATCCTGATAAAGATGCGCAAGAAAAAAGTGCTGTTTGTCTGTATCCATAATGGCGCCCGGAGTCAAATGGCCAAGGCGTTTTTGAATATGATGGCGCCTGAGAGTTTTGAAGCGGAAAGCGCCGGAATAGAACCGGGAGCGCTTAATCCTATTGTCGTTGATGTGATGAAGGATGCCGGTATTGATATTGCGTCCAATCAGACAAAGGGAGTTCAGGACCTTATTGATGAAGGCAGGGTCTATGATTATGTCATTACGGTCTGTGATGAGGCTAGTGCGGAGCGGTGCCTGGTGTTTCCCGGAGACGGGCAGAGGGTCCATATGGGATTTGAGGATCCCTCGGCTTTTGAAGGGAGTTATGAAGGAAAGTTTGAAAAAACAAAAATAATCAGAGATCAAATCAAGACAAGTCTTAAGCAATGGATCAAGGAGCAGACAGATGATTGAACACGGATTGTTTCTTCTTGCGGCTTATGTTGCCGCTGTTATCGCGACGGTGGCCGGCTTTGGCAGTTCAACGATTTTAATTCCGGTTGCGATGTTTTTTATGGACCTGAAAATGGCGGTATTCCTTGTTGCCTGTTTCCATTTATTCAACAATGTTTTCAAAATACGACTGTTTTTTAAAAAAATTGATTTTAAGTTATTCTGGCTTTTTGGTATCCCAAGCATTATTTTTGTCTTTTTAGGCGCTCAATGTATTATGATTCTGCTGGTTGAGTTCTTGAAAAGAATAGTAGCGATATTTCTCATTCTTTTCACCGGCATTTCGTTTCTAAAACCGCGTATTAAGACCGGGCAAAATCCCGTTAATGCTGTTTTCGGAGGCGGTTTATCAGGATTTCTTGCAGGGCTGATCGGTATGGGTGGGGCGATCCGTTCGATGTTCCTGCTTACATTCAATTTACCTAAGGAGATCTATGTGGGAACGGCTGCGATGATCGCTTTCGTGATCGATATAACGCGTATACCGACCTATCTTTGGATAGGAGTTGTCCGTAACCATGTGTATTATTCCCTGCTTCCCCTTTTAATTGTTATTGCCTATTTTGGGGTCAGGACCGGAAAGGTATTATTAGGAGGCTGTCCGAGAATAGC
>JAGLMJ010000050.1 GCA_023140095.1 Candidatus Omnitrophota bacterium
ACCAAGAGCTTGTTATTGCGCTGACCCCGCATATTTTAAGGCAAAGGGACCCGGGAGCGGCTCAAAATGATTCCGCAGGACAAGGCAAGAATATCTATCGGGGGTTAGGGGGAACCAGGACGGCCTATGAAAATATTGCCCCCTATTATCTGGGCATTCCCAGGGAAATGACCGGATACGTTCACGGTGTCCAGCAAAAAATATCCCAGTCGGTCGTATACCCTCCGGAAGCGCGGCAATATGGATGGGAAGGAACGGTGAAGGTTAGCGTGTTGATCTTAAACGATGGAACGCTTGCCTTTGCTTTGGTCAAAGAATCCTCAGGGCATGATGTTTTTGATGAATCGGCTGTAAGCACGACGAAGAGATTGGCCCCTTTTTCGGAATTTCCTACCGATACGGACCTGCAGGAATTAAACGTAACGATACCGATCGTGTACAGTTTGAGCGAAATTTAACAAAAGATGCTGCTGTATTATTTGCGATAAATTGTGTAACCATTCTAAGATCTTACTATGAGTTCCAAAACAATTACGGTTTTTAGCAATAAAGGCGGAGTAGGGAAAACATTTATCACCGTGAATTTGGCCACCGCCTTGGCCATCGCCAAGAAAAAAGTCCTTCTTATTGATTTTGATTTTCAGGCGGGACAAGATATGGCGCGGATGCTCAACCTTTCTCCCCGCAGCGCGATTGTCGATCTTCTGGCGGGATTAGAGGTCGCGGGCGATACGGATATCATTACAGAATACGCCACCGTTCATTCCAGCGGCCTGCATTTCCTTCCTGTCATCAAAAGCACACAACAGATTGGCCGTGTCACCCCGGATAATATCAAGCCCTTTTTTAAAAAAGCGACAGCGACGTACGACTACATCCTTGTTGACGCTGGCAAATCGCTTAACGAAACACTGGTGACTGTCTTCGATTATTCCAACTTGATCCTTCTGGTGTCGACTCCGGATATCTTGGCCGTGTACCAGGTCAAGCGGTCGCTTGATGTCCTTCAGAGCCTGCAGTTCCCCTTGAAGATGGTTAAGCTTATTCTTAATCGTTCGGAAAGCCGCGGGAGCGTTGCCTGGCAAGAAGTTCGCTCGGCGTTGCCCTGCGAAATATTTAGCCATGTTCCTTCTGACGGTAAAACGGTCGGGATGGCATTGAACCGGGGAATTCCCTGCGTTGTTGACAGCCCGAAGAGCAAGGTCGCTGAGGCCTTCTTAAAGATGGTTCCTGTTCTCCGACGGGAAGACTTGTATGTTCCCGCGACGGAGGTCGAAAAATTAAGGAATACAGATTCGCTGGATAAGCCGGGACAATTTTGGGAAAAGTTCGGGATCTCGCAACAAAACGCAGGACCGGATAAGGTGTATTCTAGCGAAGATGATGAGATCCTTCTTTTGAAAAAAAGGATCCATGAGAAGCTTGTCGAGAGGCTCAATCTCGATGGGATTGCCGCGGAACTTTTAGGCAATCCGGAAGCGGTTGTTCACGTCAAGAAGTCTGCGGAAGAGGTTGTGACGAACTTGCTGACGGACGAAGCGGGCGGAAAGATCGCCTCGTCGGAAGAACGCCGCCGGCTAGTGAACGATATCGTCAACGAGGCCCTTGGCCTCGGCGCGCTTGAGGAATTTCTTGCCGATTCCGACGTGACCGACATCATGGTTAACAGCAAGGACGAGCTTTACGTCGAAAAAAACGGAAAACTGATCCTGACGAACAAGCGTTTTATTTCTGATGAGAAAATGCGATCCATCATTGAGAGGATCATCGCTCCGCTCGGTCGGCGTATCGACGAGTCGACTCCGATGGTCGATGCCCGTCTTCCCGACGGGTCGCGTATCAACGCGATTATTCCGCCGCTGTCGCTCAATGGCCCGATGATCACCATTCGGAAATTCGGCAAAGAACGGCTTAAGGTCACGGACCTGCTGCACAAGTTCCACAGCATGACCCAGGACATGTCCGACTTTATGCATGCCTGCGTTCTCGGTCGTAGGAACATCATTGTTTCCGGTGGAACGGGCGCGGGAAAAACATCACTCTTAAACGTCATCTCCGAGTTTATCCCCGACGGGGAGCGCATTATTACGATTGAGGACGCGGCGGAGTTAAAGCTTAAAAAGAGCCATTGGGGACGATTGGAGTCGCGCCCGCCGAACATTGAAGGAAGAGGCCAGGTGACCATCCGGGATTTATTTGTCAATAGCCTTCGTATGCGGCCCGACCGTATCGTTATCGGGGAATGTCGCGGGCCGGAGGTCTTAGACATGCTTCAGGCGATGAACACTGGGCACGACGGTTCAATGACGACCCTTCACGCGAACTCGACGCGCGACGTCTTAACGCGTATGCATTCGATGATCCTGTTAAGCGGAATTGAATTGCCGGTTAGGGCGATCAATGAAATGGTTGCCTCAGCAATTGACATTATCATTCACATTAACCGTTTCTCTGACGGGACCAGAAAAATTACTGGAATCACGGAAACAGAAGGCCTTAGCGATGATTTTCAGCTAATAATTAAGGACATATTCGTCTTTAAACAAACAGGGATCGACAGCGATGGTAGAGTTCTCGGCGCCTATCAGCCTACGGGAATCATTCCTCGATGCTACGACGATTTTATCACACGAGGCCTTCCGATTAATAGAGAAATGTTCCAGCCAAAACAAGAAGATCAAGAATAATACCCCGAAAACATTCGCGAAATTGAACCGACAGGAATAGCGGATTGATATCTATTATTAATACAACAAAAAATACGGTGATCGCTCAAAAGGTGCGTGTTGCTGATACATTTTTCTCCCGCATGGTCGGCCTTCTTAACAGATCATCCCTCTTGAAGGACGAAGCCCTTATCATTACTTGCTGCCAATCCATCCACATGTTTTTTATGCGCTTTGCGATTGATGCCATTTTTGTCGATAAAAACAATTGTGTTGTTGGCATTGTGAAAGGCATTAAGCCTTTTCGTTTAAGCCGCATCTTTTTTCGATCAAGCTATGTGGTCGAAACTCCGGAAGGAATAATTGTCCAAACTGAAACCTCCCTTGGCGATAAGATCGAAATAAAATAAATTCAATAGTATCTTCATGCTTATAAATAGAGGATAAATAGAATGTTTTCGTGTTGACCTCAAGGCATCTCGTGATATACTGAAATTAATATTAATGTCCAATCTGAATTCTTTCACATTCTAGGGGGGATAGAAGAAATTAGGCGACATGGGTGTCATTCATAAACTTAGAGAAGATATTGTTTCCTTTATTATTACTCTCAAAAAGAATAATCCTTCCCTTGGGGTTCGTCAGCTTGCCATTCTGACAAGCGAGCAATTCCATGTTCAAGTATCCAAGTCTTCTGTGAATAGTGTATTGAAAAAAGCTGCCTTGAGCAGTGCTGTCGGAAGGCGGCCCGGATTCAGCGATTGCTCCGAAAAGTTTTCCATTCCTTCAGCCAAAAAGGACCAAATATCAAAAAATATGAAGGCGGCGGGGTTTCTTAAGGAAGATTCTCCTGAGGGCAGAGCAGAGATTCATGTTCCGGTTGAAAAAGAGCCGATAGTGGAAAGGCTGGAACCAAAGGAAGAGAAGCCTTCCTTCGAGCCCGAAACTGTTACCGCGCAGGTTGAGATTGTTCGACGGAGAAGAGAGGGGAACAGCAGCCCAATATCCGATGGAGGAGGATTCGTCTTTTTGAAAGCCGCGCAGTGGGACGTTTCCCAAAAATCGGTAATGGCGGAATTGTTCATGAAATATGTTAGGCCGACGGTGCCCGAACATTTGGATTCTGTCAGCGACCTGTTCCTGTTCCTTAAATTTCTGGGAGAAGAATCGGAGGAACGTCTTCCGGCATACAAGGAGCATGGGTTCTGGGTTCTAAATGATTTTGGCCGGTCTGGCGACCGTGAAAAAGAAACACTGCCAGAACTCAAAAAGTTGTTTGAATGGGAGAAAACATTACGAGACACTCAGGCACTGACAAACCTGGGCATGGATTATGCCAGGCTTAAAGATCAGACTTTTTTGGAGGTTAAAGGGTTTAAATTGTCGCTTGAGGATGGATCCGAGTTGTCAATGGATGCCTCGATGATCTCATTCGGGGGCGGGGGTCTGATTCCTTTGAACTCCTACAGCTCGCTGCCGATCCATAAGGCAATGTCTCAATTATCGAACTGCCTGATCAGCAATATTCAAAGTGCGATTTTTCATAGGGCTCCGGGAGAGGTCCGGTGCGACCGAGCGCTCTATGATATGGCCGCTGTTTTTGAGAATATTTCAGGGAAAAGAATTCTCCGGGTGTCAGTTGTTGATTGGAAAGATGAAGAAATAGCTGGATTTTCAACGATTCCCTTCCAAAGAAGGTCCTTTTTTGTTGGAATTGGCCCGAATCAACAGGAATTTGCCGAGCTGACAAAGGCTGGTAAATGGCTGGCGAAAAAGCCCTTTTATCATGCTGGAACCGATAAGGTCGTTTATTTTGCAGAGACAAAGACCGGGCTTATGGCTACCCAGGTCAATGAAAGTGTTGGGGATTTTAGGGTGGTTACAGTCTGGAAGGACATGGAAAGTGCTCCTTGCTGGATGATTTTGACAAATCAGAGCAAGGGAGATGGCGAAGATGTCCTTAAAGCATATATGTCTCAATGGCCGTATTTGGGCGAGTCCTGGCAAGAAGGGGCAGTCTTTGGCCCTTCTCCTGATTTGCAGGAAAAAGAAGGAGAAAAGAATGCCGGGATTTTTGTGGATTTCATCGAAGCCCTGAACGGGTACTGTCAAAAACATTTTTTCCCGCCAGCCTATTCTGGGATTGACATAGATCGTTTGATTACAAGTATTTACGGAGTCCCAGGAATTTTCTGGGAAGAGGAAGGTTCCATTAGGGTTTTCCTCGACGCCAAAAAAACAACGACGGTTTCCCTCTCAGATCTTGAATACGCGGTCAAGAGAGTCAATGAATGCCATATCTTCGACTGTTCAGGGCGGAGATTATGGCTTGAAATATAATTTTCCAAGGATCTGAAATGTTTTTTACCACTCCAAAGACCAAATTTTGCTTCGAAAAAGAAAGGGTTTTCTCAAAAAACAATCTAAAAACTATTTGATTGGAAACTTGACACTCTCTGTCAATATGGTATACTTTTTATATCATTGAGATGTGCCTGACATCTGGAGAATCGGGGTATTCAAGGATTTTGGGCCTTTGTCAAGGTTTCGTTTTTTAATGAATTTGGAAAATCATGCTGAAAATGCTGTTTGAGCTGGTTTTTCTTAATGCCACGGGGAAAACGGTGAATGTATTTTTATATAGATCTTTAGGAACAAGACCATATTCTGCATATACGTCTGTCATAGAAAAACATATGTGACTTTTGAGCCTCCGTGTTGTTTTAGGAGGCTTTTTTATTGAACCGTTCTTTCAAATGTTTCTCCACGCCGAAAGGCGTTTTAATCCTTGGCTTGCAGGTTGAAGAGGCTGGGGGTGTTGGCGGCTGCGAGGGCGTCGGCAATAAAGCTCTTTGGAATTCTGGCCCTATCAAAGGAGATAGGGAGAGGGCAGAGTCATTTGTGGAGCATGTGAGGTGGTCGCGATGAGGCTAGTATTAAAATGGAATCATAAAGGTCAAAGTCTAGTTGAATATGCCATGGTCGCGGCAATTGTTTCGGCAGCTGTTATTGCCATGAGCACCTACGTGTATCGTTCCGTTCAAGCAACCCAGCAAATGATCCAAAAAGAATTCAGCAGTTATTAAGTACTTTGAGGATGTTTTTGACAGGTCAAACGCTCTTTCTTTTGTCCTGAGGGAAGTATTTCCTCAGAGGAAAGGGAATGTGTGGCAAAAATGTTTTTTAAGGTATTTTGAGTGTAAAAACCTTAAGGAGGAAATACGATGCTTAAAAGGGATATAATGTTAAAACCTCAAAAAAAGAAAAAAGGACAAAGCACTGTTGAATATATTATCCTGGTTGCAGCGATAATTGGTGCCCTGATTATCTTTTTGCCGGGAACGTTTCGAACAGCATTTAATGCTGCTTTACAAAGCGGTACCAATGGTATGGAGAACATGGCAACACGCCTAAGTACGTCCAGACCGTTAGCACCGTAATTAAGCTTATTGTTCAAACTTAGGAGGAAATATCAATGTTTAAAAAATTGATGAAAAATAAAAAAGCGCAAAATACCGCCGAATATGCGATTCTTATTTCGCTTGTTGTGGCCGGTATTATTGCTATGCAGACCTATGCTCAACGAGCATTGCAGGCAAGGGTTCGCGACGCTGGACAATACCTGAAGACGCAGACAGCAACTTTAGGTGCTACGGTCCAATACGAACCTTATTACCTGACAACAAACTACGAAGTTACCCGTAATGAAGATGAGACGCAAATCTTAGACAATCAAACAACAAGGCAGACAACGAATTCAACAAGAGCTCGCGCAGGTGGCGGTTTCCAAGCATCCAGCTACAATGCAGAGCTAGACGGCATTGTTAATGGCGTCTAATTTTTGCAAGAATGATCTCCTTTTTTGAAAGGAGATTAAACTTAGGAGGATAAATCAATGTTTAAGTACCTAAATAAAAAGAGACAAAAAGGGCAAAGCACCCTGGAGTATGCCATCCTGATTATCATCATTATTGGTGCTCTTCTGTCCATTCAGGTGTATATAAAACGCGGTATTCAAGGCCGGTTGAAAAGTGCTACCGATGATATCGGAACACAGTTTTCCCCGGGGAATACCAATGTTATTAAAACGATGAGGACATCAAGCCGTTCTTCAGAAACATTCCTTGAGGGTGTCACGAGGTCCGAATTATTAGAGGAAGAAAGAACCAGAGATCTGATGAATTCTGACGTTATGAATATTAATCAGGAATTCTGGGGATAATCGAAAAGCAGTTATGTGAAGCATGAAAAAGCATGGCTTACTTGGGGAAGTATGGTCTCGGGTAAGCCATGCTTTTTTTGGGAAGACTCTCAGGGCTGGCGGTTTTTAAAAAAGGCCGTCATGGCCTTTGCGTCTAATAAGTATAAATTCAAAACGAGGGATGTTTTTCGTAAACAAAAAGGGTATAATTATAGAAACACTAGTATTAGGATGAGAGGTCATGTTAAAAGCTCTTAAAAATACAAAGGCACAAGCGGTGACGGAAGAGTACACCATCGTTATTTTTATGGTCATGGCGGTCCTGACCGTGATGACGGTCTATTTTAAGAGAGTCGTTCAGGCTCGCATTCATGACGCCCGCGACTACATGGTTACGGAAGTCAGGGCGCGCACGGATGGCATTTATACCGGGAACCTGTACAGGGAATACGAGCCGTATTACGGCAACACGAGTGGGACGGTTTCTAGAGCTACAGACAGTGAAACGATGGTCCAACCCGGAGCCTCGTCGGGGATATTCCGGAAAGTTTATAATGAACGAACGTCGGTGTGGATCCACAGCGAGACGGCCCCGCCGCGGGAGTTTGACCGGACAACGCCGATCAACTAATATGAAGGATGTTGAGAGAAAAAGGATGCATTATGCTGCGGCACTCTCTGAAGAATAACAGCCAGGCACAGATATTTTTGGAATACACGGTCGTTTGCGGGGTCGTTATCATGATCTTGATCTCCATGAACATGACGATCAAGAGAGGGATCCAGGGAATGATCAAGTCCGCTGCTGACCAGATCGGAGATCAAGCTAACTCCGATCAAAAGTTCGACGAGACCGGGCACATGGAAAGGCAGTATACCTCAACGCGCGTCTCGAGCGATAAAACAACGAGGGATCTTGTCGGGGTTACGAATTATATTTACGCTGACGTGATCTTGTCGAGTACAACGACGGTTGTCAATTTAGGGTTTACGGAGGAAAATTAAGAGGAATCACGCGATGATATTTTCGAGGCAAAAAAAAGGACAAACATCTGTGGAGTATGTTGTGCTTCTGATCCTCCTCATGGGAGCGTTTCTGGGGATGCAGAATTACATGAAGCGCGGGGTGCAGGGCCGATGGAAAGCCTCCATCGACGAACTCGGGGATCAGTATGACCCCAGGACGGCAGACACGACCCTTCGTGAAACGATCTCATCAAGCACGAACACGAGCATCATCACGATGAATACGGCCGGAGGGTTCTGG
>JAGLMJ010000051.1 GCA_023140095.1 Candidatus Omnitrophota bacterium
ATCTTTTCGCGCACATGACTGATCTGCCCATTAGCCGTTTCTAACTTTTGGTCGCTCTCACTTTTCTCCATTAATACTTTACGGTTTTCGATCTCAAGGCGACGCTTGCGCGCAATACCGCCCTGGCCTTCCTTCATCATATCCGTCAGTTCATTGCGGACGCTCACCTGGTTGGACGTCAAACTTAACACCTTCTCCTCATGCTCCTGAATCTTTGTCTTCGCCTCCTTGATCGCTCGCTCAAGCCCCCCTAGATGATCTCTCTTTTCATTAAGCCTTTGCTCATTATATTGCACTGTCTCCTCGACGACAGATAAAGCCTGCCGGAATTCCTCAAGCTTCTCCTGCTGCTGGCGGCAACGATCAATCAGTTCTTCCTTTTTTGCGGTAAGCTTCTGCCCATTTTGGCTAAGGCTTTCCATGCGCTCCTGATTAAAACCAATCTGGCGATTGTTCAGGTCAACTTGTCCGTCAAGTTTGATCTCTTCGGAATAAAGTTCGTTGATCTTCTGCTCGAGTTCGCTTAAATAATTGATCTCGTTGGTCAGCAGATCGGAGAGGTCCGTAAGTTCTTGCTGTAACTGTTCTTCCTTGCTCTTCATCTCATTGAATTTAGCGCGGATCCTATTCTTATGCTCGCTATAGGACCCGATCTGATGGCGGGCCAACTTCACTTCCATCTCTTTCAAACGCTCATATTCCACTTTGTATTTCCTGGCTTTGTTGGCCTGGCGCTCGATGGATGCGATCTGCCGCTTGACTTCAACGGTAATATCGTTAACACGCAGAAGATTGTTTTCCGTATCTTTTAATTTATTGAGCGCCTCGCGCTTTTTGGCCTTATATTTTGTAATGCCGGATGCCTCGTCGAAGATCATGCGGCGGTCATCAGGACGAGCACTGACAACAAGGTCAACTTTTCCCTGCTGGATCAAGGAATAGGCTTCGGCGCCGATACCGGTCCCCATCAGTAATTCCTGGATATCCCGAAGGCGCATAACGTTTTTATTGAGAAGATATTCACTTTCCCCTGAGCGAAATAAACGGCGGGTAATGGTCACTTCATCATATTCAATATTGAGCATCCGGGATTCATTGGCAAAGGTCAAGCTGACTTCCGCGAATCCGAGAGAAGGCTTACTTGAAGTCCCGTTAAAAATGACATCTTCCATCGAGGAACCGCGCAGCTCTTTAACGCTCTGCTCGCCGAGAACCCATCGGATCGCGTCAAAAATATTACTCTTCCCGCAGCCGTTAGGCCCGACAATGGCCGTTATGCCCGGCTCAAAATTAAGGATCGTTTTATCGGCAAAAGATTTGAAACCAAAAATTTCTAGCTTCTTAAAATACATGCAAACTCCTCTCGTTGATATTCCTTACCACAAAATTTAAGTTGTCAGACCAATCTTCCTTCTTATCCTTGCTGGTTTTCCAGCCAGGTATCGATTTGTATTCTTTTAAAACGCCACTGACCGACTGTTTTGATCGCCGGGATCTTCCCGTTCTTCACCCACTCATAAACAGTCCGCTTCTTAACGCGAAGGTAATCAGCGACTTCCTCTATTGTCATCAATTCTCTGTCAGGCATTTTTGAATAATCCGCTAAGTTGAACATTTCCAATAATTAACAAAACTATAAACATCTTTTACAATTTATTACATAAAATAACATGTGTCAACATTTTTATCATATTTTTTCATGATTAATCGTTATATAGACACTTAAATACGGATAGATTGATTATATCACATATTGTTACATATCACGCATATAATCACATAATTTAACATCACATCCGCCCATATGAGTTTATTAATAGTATTTTAGAGAAGGGTTTTGGAGAAAGGAACCTTTGAATTGAAAAAATCGGAGTGAAAATATTTTATTTCGAGTTTGAGATCGAAGATTTCTTAGCAACAATGACAACGCCTGACGCGGTAAGAACGAACCGTTGTTTGTCTAACTCCAGATCATAGCCAATGTTTGATCCCGGTGGGATGATCACTTCTTTATCGATGATCGCATTTTGGATCTTGGCGCCTTTTCCGACGACAACGCCTTCCATAAGAACCGAATTCTTTACCTGAGCCTTATCATGGATCTTTACGTTTGACGATAAAATAGAATGCTCGACCAATCCTCCCCGGATCACACACCCTCCTGCAACCATCGAATTGATGAGCGATCCCGTGCCGGACGGGGTGCTGACCATTTTGATCGGAGGATACTGCTCGTGATAGGTCCTCATAGGCCACGAGCGGTCAAACAGGTTGAATTCAGGTTCGCTGTCCAGCAAATCCATATTCGCCTGATAATAGGCGTCGCGCGTTCCTATGTCTCTCCAGTATTTTGGTTTATTCTTATCGTTGACAAAATTATGAATATAAACTTTTTTCTTATTCTTTAACATTTGCGGGATCACATTCTTCCCAAAATCCTTTTCTGACCCTGAAGACTGGGCGTCTAATTCCAATTCCTTAAGAAGAACCTCACGGTTAAAAAGATAGATCCCCATAGAGGCATAGATCTCATTGGGCTTCTTCGGGATCGTTTTCGGTTTCTCAGGCTTTTCCTGAAAACTAAGCGCATAATTATTCTTATCGACTTCAATGACCCCTAGATAAGTCGAATTTTCTTTAGGCATAGTGACACACGCGACGGTCACATCAGCATTCTTTTCCTTGTGAAGACGGATCATTTCCTGATAATCCATTTTATAAATATGATCGCCCGATAGGATGAGAATAAACTCGGGATCACAATCCTGAATCGCGTAAGTATTCTGATAGATCGCGTCAGCCGTTCCTTTATACCAGTCGGCGCTGATGCGTTGCTGGGCGGGAATAATATCTATGAATTCGCCGAGTTGGTTGGAACAAACATCCCACCCGGCAAGCAAATGTTTTTGCAAAGAGAATGATTTGTACTGGGTCAGAACATAGATGCGCCGCAGGCCGGAATTGATACAGTTACTTAAAGTAAAATCAATAATGCGGTAGATCCCGCCAAAAGGAACGGCCGGTTTTGTCCGGTCCCGCGTCAGTGGGTCTAAGCGCTCGCCCCGTCCACCCGCCAAAATAAAGGTCAATACTTCAACCATGTCTTAAGCTTTCTTTTTAAATGAATCGGTTATTGGAAGAGTCCATTATAGGCTGACTTCTTAAATTTTTCAACAGGGATTTTAAAACGCAACAATGAAAATGTTTCCAAGGGGAATTTAGTTCAAACTTTTTAACGCTTCCTTGATCTCTTCATTCTCGGGCGTGACCGTTAAAACCTTTTCAAATTCTTTTTTTGCTTGCACCTTGTCTCCCGTTGCCAGCGATACAAATCCCAGCTTTTCATGAATCGTTTCCGGTTTTTTGTCCGTCTTTAAAGCCATCAAATAGGCGGCCTTAGCTTCCGGATAGGCTTTTCGCTCGAACATCATATCACCCAACTCAAGAGGGTCTTTCACGTCCCGAGGGCTTAATTGATGGGCCTGTTCCAACGTTTGAACCGCTTGAGCATACTGCTCGTTCATAATATAGTTTTTCGTCAACAGAAAGTATCCCTTCGGGTCATACGGCCACATCGCCGTAATGGTCTTATACTGCCTGGCAGCTCCTTCATATTCTCCCAGGTCAAAATAGGACAACGCGAGGTTATAACGCATCTCCTTTTTCCGCGGGGACGCCGTCACGGCAATGCGAAAATGCTCGAAAGCTTTTTTGTGCTCTTTTCGTTTAGCATAGATCTTACCGGAGAGATCATGCGCGTCGGCATAAAAAGGATCAACACGGATCGACTCTTCCAATTCCTTTAAAGCCGCATCATCAAGTTCCAAAGATTCCAACGTATACGCCCTATAATAAGGCTGATAGGGACGTACGCGCAGCGTCCCGAGTTTATACAGATCTACCTCGGGCGCCTCCCATTGCGCCAGGTCAATCTCAAAACGCTCAATGATCGCCCGATTGGCCTCGATATTTTTCAAGAAAACGACGGCATCATAATTAAAGTAAACGACACGCCAATCCTCATGTTCGTAAAGATAGGTCAAGATCTTCTTCGGAATGAATTGCCGGGAAGAATTCAGAAGAGCTCCCGTGATCTGATGCTCTTTAAGGATCTTTTCGAACGGCTCGACTTCCCCGTGGTCCCATATGTTCCTGTATCTCCGGAAGAATTCCCCGCCATACACCTCGGTCCGCCCGTCGATAAACACCTTGATGTCGGGATGCGTCCGGCCCAGAAGATAAGCGCCGGAATTAAAATCATTGAAGAAATTGCCTTTCACTTTATTCTCGACGAGGAAATCAACGGCTTTATCCGGATAGGTCCTTTGAGAAATGCCGCCGAATTCGCTCTTCATCTCATATTTATCAAAATCATAATAACTGCGCAGCGAGATCGCCTGATAATATCCAAAAAGCCATAATAAAAACAAGATCTTAAGAATGATCGTTGTTATATACCGGAACTTTTTCTGGGTAAAGCGGATCGGGATAATGTCATCAGGATTGATATTGATGATATTCGTAATGAACACAAGATACGCGGCAAAAGCAAAAAAAGGCGTATTGCGTGTCGCCTTAAGAGAAAAAACAAGGAATACCAACCAGAATAATAAAGCGCTGATATCGATCCTGCGGCGGTTGAAAATGAAAGAGATAAATGACAAACCGATCATCAGCTTGTAATACAGGAAATGGCCCTGGCTAAAAAGGGTTTGTCCCGTGATCGGTTGCTTTAATTCCTGTATATGCTTAAAAAATATTTTATTCTCGCCGGAAAGAGAGAAAAAAACACTGACCGGGTACCAGGCGCCTTTGACAAATAAAGGATTGAACAAACAGGCTAAAATCACAAAGAAAAAGATCCTTTTAATCCGGATGTATTCATCATCACTTAATCTCCCGGATTCATTCCATTCATAAGGAAGATGAACATTCCGCCGGGTCCACTCAGAGACGATCCCGATCAGAATGAACAGAGGGCCAAAGAAGAAAAACCCGTGCATATTGCTCCAGATGACCTGAATAATAAACAGCACCGGAGTAGCCCATTTCTTATCAATATGCAAAGAAAGAACAAAGATATAGATCGTAAAAAACAACAAACTGTAAAGGTCCGGACGGATCGTAAAACGCTGCTGGTAAATCATATAAACAAGGAATAAAGCGATTGTTGTCAACAGCTGTCTTTTTTTGTCATAACCCAGACAAAGAAGCAACAGCATCGTCAAGGCAACAACCACAACCTGCATCATAATGAGCCCCTGCGCTCCCCAGGCATTAAAAATATTATAAACAATGATCTGGAACAACCATTCGTGATTGACCCAAGAAGCGCCCGCAATAGAACAAGAAAGAACATCGACGCTGGGAACAAACCGGTGAAGGGTGATAAACCTGCCCACCGCTAAATGCAGCCATAGGTCCAAGTCTTTGATTTCAATATTAGCGCTCACAACAAGTACGGCAAATATCGCCGCGATCGGCAGAAGCCCAAAAATGCGATCCGCTTTCTTCCAAAAGTTATCGGTCATCGTCCTCCTCGGATTAAAAATGTTCTTCTCATTTCTGCTTTTCTGCCCCGCTGATCAGTGACAATAAAGCCAGCGCATCCCTGTCTTTCGGTTTGCGGGATAATACCCTTTGGCATTGTTTTCGCGCCTGTTGAAGCCCGCCTAAATGATAAAGCGCTAAAGCGATCTGATAGCGCACCTTTGTATCTTCAGGATGTAAAAGCTTCGCCTTGCGCAGACTTTCAAAACCCCGGGCGAAGTCTCCCCTCTCATTATAGATCTTCCCTAAAAGCTTATGTGATTTAGCATTATGAGGTTCGATCCGCAGCGCCTCGACGGCTTCTGCTTCAGCTTTTTTTGGAAATCCCATATTATAAAGCGCATAAGCGCGATTCACATGCCGATAAGGGATCACTTTATGCGTTGAAATCTTCAATAACTCCGCATCTTTTGCCTGCCACTGAGCCAGATCCATCCGATAACGGTCGATCCATTGACGGTTTTTGGGAATATCCCTCAAGAATACGGTCGCATCATAATCAAAATACACCAGAACCCAATCCTTGCTGTCATAAAGATGCCTGATAAACTTCTCTGGAGCCGGAACATAAACCGAGTTTAAGAAAGCCCCTGTCAGATGATAACGGTCAGCGGCTTTATCGAACAACACCGCATCTCCCTCCCACATTTTTCGGTGCGCTTTATAAAACTTAGCGCCGTAAACTTCGGTGCGTCCATCGATAAACACCTTTATATTAGGCGAAGCCCGTCCCAGCAAATACGCGCCTGAATTAAAGTCATTAAAGAAATTTCCCTTAATATCATTACCAACTAAAAAGTCAACAGCCTTATGGGCGAAATTACGTTGTGAGAGCCCTCCAAATTCGCTTTTACGCTCAAATTTATCAAAATCGTAATAACCTCTGCGCAATAGTTGATTGCCATACTGAATGATCCAAATGATCAGAATGATTTTCAAGACCGTCGAACCGATCGCTTGGAACTTTGGGCCCTTCCATCGAGACGGTAAAAACTCTTCTGCCGATAAATATTGGAAGTTGGCAAGAAAAGCAAAATAAGCGGCAAAGGAAAAAAAGACGATGTTGCGAAGAGCGAATAGTGAAAATAAAAAAAAGACAAGCCAAAGTAAAAGCGCGGTCATATCGATCTTGCGGCGATTGAATACGAAACTTAAGAAAGATATGACGATCAGCAACTTGTACTGAAAATACTGCTGCCAAATCAATAGATTGTCCCAAGTGAAGGGCCTCTGCAGTTCCTGGATCTGATCAAAAAAGACCTTTGACTCTCCTCCAAGAGAAAAAAAGACACCGATCGGATACCAGGCCCCTTTAATAAAATAAGGGTTCGCTAAACAGGAGGCGATCACAAGCAAAAGCATCAGCTTCAAGCGCTTATATTCCTCGTCGGACAAACGCCCTATATGGTTCCATTCAAACGGGAGAACGATCCGGCGCTTTATCCATTCGGCCGCCAGGCTGATCATCACAAGAATGGGCCCTAGAATAAAAAATCCATGCATGTTCGTCCAGACAATTTGGATCAAAACAGCAGCCCCCAAGACCCAACGTTTATCCAGGTTCGCGCCAAGAATACACATATAGAGAACGAAGAAAAGAAGGCTGAACATATCCGGCCGCAAGGTCAAACGGAACTGATAGACTAAAAGCACCAAAAGCAAAACAGCCACAGGGCCGAACTGGCGTTCACGCATGTATCCCAGGAACAATAACAATACGAATGTGAAAAAAATGATCGCGGATTTTAAATCAATAAGCCCTTCGATGCCGGCATTGCTGTAAACCGAATAGATGATCGACTGAAACAACCATTCATGATTGATCCAAGGAGCATTCGCGATCGTGCAGGAGAGAAAATCAACCTTAGGGATAGAGAAGTTCTGGAGGATATTTTTTCCGACAGCCAGATGCAGCCACAGATCAACATCCTTGATCTCGATATGGGCCGCAAAGACAACTAAACCGAACAAGACCGCGATCGCAAGATATCCGGTAAACCAACTTATTTTCTTATAAAACCATTCGCTCATTGGGCCTGTCTTATTTTATCGGTTTGATCCCGCATTTATTTTACACGAAAACGATCAATCCTCTAGGGGAACTTGATCTTTTCTCTTTTGAAGGAAATAAATGAGAAACGCCGCGATCAAAGATCCGGTAAGGTTCGCAACGAGGTCTAAAGCTGTATTGACATACCCTCCGACATTTGTCTCCGGGACAAAGACCATAGCCAGGAATTCAACGATCTCGTTGACGGCTCCTAATCCCATGCTGCCGATCACGCAAAGGAACAATAGGCCGCCGGTCGGGCAAATGTCGGTCAGAGCCCGGTCGAATTTTCTGGACAGGGTTCTCTGCAAGATCTGCCAGACCAGCCAAGTTGTTGTGCCGAATCCGAAGGCATGAACAAATTGGTCAAATTTAAACATCTTTTCGATGATCCATAAATTGTAGAGGACCTTGGTTTCTCCGCCGGTCGGCCAACTTAAAGGAACGCTGACCAACCCGCCGGCCATATGCAA
>JAGLMJ010000052.1 GCA_023140095.1 Candidatus Omnitrophota bacterium
CCAAACTACGTTACGTACTATACTTAAGTAATTTCTTTATTTTCTCAGCATCCCCGGCTGATAGAAAGATGAGTTTAATGCCCATTTTTGTGTTAAGAGAAAATCTCATCTGATTCATCCACATAACCTCGCCTAATGTTTTGACCTCTTCACCGGGTCGATCGCCCTTAAAAACCATTTCAATAAATTGCCCTTTAACAGGAGGTCGATCGGTACAGACAGCTTCGAGCTTAACGCCTGTCGAAGAGACGTCGACGCTCTTGCCCATTTGATAATCGCCGGGCGCGTTGACCAGTTTAAAATCAATGATGACATCTTTTTTAAGCCGCGGATATTTACGCTTACGTTCTTCCGTATCTTTTTCCCCCACAAACGCCTTATTAAAGGGCTTGCCCGATAAATTTCCTATCTTGACGAGAAGTTCGGATATCTCAAACGGTTTTTCGATATAACCGTCAGCGCCGGCCAGCTGACTGTCATCTGTATCATCGCGAAGCGGCCCCGGCGCGCATACAATGATCGGGACATTATGGGCCCGTTCATCCAATTTTAACTCCCTGAACAAGGCATAATCCGCCGTGACATATTTCTTGATATCCAGGATGATCAGGTCCGGATGCTCGCCCCTGGCCTTTTCAATCCCCTCTTCACCGTCATAGGCAATGACCACTTCATATCCCCTGCGCGCTAATTTCTTTTTAATCGAATTAAGAAATGGGGCTTTGCCGCCAACGAATAATAATTTTTGCATATCTCAATACCCTTTAAAGAATCAGTTATGCGTCCCCGGAATTTCCTTATCGGTCATTCCATTGAATCCTCACCATTTTCATCTGGTCGTGAATACTCTCAGCGCCCGTTCGGTGTCCAGCTTTTCTTTGAGGGATTGTTGTTCTTCTTGATGCGGCCTCCGTCTGTTGGAGGGAACGGTTGTCTTTGCCGGTCGGGATCCATCTGTTGTCGAGGAAGTTGGCTGCTCCGGAAAGGGGCGGTCTGTTGTACAATGCCGCCTTTTGATAGTTCTTGCGAGTCTGGTGCTTCGCCTTCCTGCACGAGGAATCCTATGACGGCCGGGCATATAGCGGTAGGGTCGGGCAGGGCGTCTTGAGCGTCTCTGAACTCCTCTTTGAGCCGTGGAAAATCGCGTGTTTTTATCAGGGCCATGATCATCAGTTCACGGACGCGCGCGTTTTGCGGATCTTCTTTGATAAGTTGTTCTCCCAATTCCATGACAGCGCTGTAATCTTTTTCCCTCATCAACTTCTCAATATCCGGTTTGTGCTGGCGCAAAACCAAAAAGAATATCAAGAGCCCGGCACCTGCTAATCCGGCGATCAATAATATGGACAAGGGGAATTTTTTTTTGCGTACGAGAGGGATCGAGGAAACAGCGTCGGCATCCCCTTTTATGACCTTATAGACCCGGACTTCTTTGAGCGCGTTCTTGAACATTTTCGGCCCCAGGTCCAGGGCATGGATCTCTGCCTTGTTCATGGCCAGATACGTCGCCTCTGAAATGTAGACGTCGTTCGGTTCAGCGAAACCCTGTATGCGCGAGGCAATGTTAACGGCATCCCCAAAGACATCGCCCCCCTCATCAAGAGTGACTTCACCTGTGCTGATCCCTATGCGGAACCGGATAAAATTGTCTTTATTCAGGACATTGGCGTTACGCTGCTCTATCTTCGATTGCATCTCCTGGCCGCAGACGATCGCGTCGGTCGGAGATTCAAAGGTCAGCAGGAAACCGTCCCCCATGGACTTGCGGAGGACCCCGCCGTATTGGGTGGTGTGTTTTCCGATGAAGGATTTAAGTTCCTGGACAAGGATATCGTTTTCGTCCCTGGTTTGGCTGGCTGTACGGGACGTGTATCCTTGAAGGTCGACAAAAAGGATGGTTAGTGTTTTTCTCTCCATATCGTTTGATGTTATCTTGTTTCCATGACTATTTCAATGAAATAAGCGGAATAATAGGGCGCTGTTCCCTATTATTATCGGTTATAAGGATTTTCCTCGGGAGTTGTCTTGCCCTGGATGGCTTCGGCGCCACCTTCGGTCACAGAGCCCAGCGCGTCAGCGCCCTTACCGATAACCTCACCGGTGGTCTCGCCGGCCTTATGGACCGTCTCACATCCGGCAAGCGCGGTCGAAAAAATCATAAACAATACGATCAAGAAATTTCTCACCATAGCCTCCTTAAAGATTGGTAAAGTCAAATTTATTCGCGAACGCGAACCAGGTCTCCTGCCGCGATCTGGCCACTGGCGGCGCCTTCAACTTCCGCCCTCGAGAACTTCGGCTGCACATCGATGATCTTGATATCGGCTAATTTCGTCGCCTCGCTCCCTAAGTCCATTCCGGTATCCGGATCGATCAGCGCTTCCCCTTCTCTTAAGACCTGAAATTTATCGCCGACTTGAACGTTGGCGTTCTGTCCGGCATTGATAAAGACAACGCCTTCTTTTAAGGTCACAACCTTTCCCTTCCAGGGAACACTGGAGAGTTTTTCTGCGATATAAACAACGCCCCGGTCGATTGCCATCTGGACGGCTTTCCCAAGCGGGGTCGATTTAAAGTTCGATGTGGAGATGTTAAAATCGCCGCTGTATCCGATGGACAATCCGCCGGAGCGGGCCTCGCCCTCGACTCTCTTGGAGTCGATAATTTCCCCGGTCGTCGAGTCGATCAGCTGGATGATCACGGCCATGGTCGCCGTCGATTTCTTGGTCCCCAGGGATACTCCCCTGATGCTGAATCCCTGCCCGCCGCCGGATGTACTCTCTTCGAATTCCGTGATCCTTCCCTTAATCAGGATCTGAGCGGGGATCGCCTTGCCTTTCCGCGCGGTCGTTGATTTTGCCATGCGGCCCGACGCGGCCAGGTCCTGCTCGGCAAAGACGACATCCAGGTCGGCGCGCGTTAAGACATTGAACTTCCCGCTCTGCATCAGCGCGTCGATCAGCTGCACCGTAAAATCATCGCCCAGCCGCACTGCGCCGCTGAACCCCGAATCATTCTTAAAATCAAAGACAGCAACGGTCTTCTTCAGGTTCTCCAACGCTAGCGCGTCGTTAACAGGCAGGAAACTAATGATGAGACTTAAGATGAACGGTAACATTTTCATGGGTTCTCTCCTTTTTCCTTTTTAATAACAGATAACGTGTTTCAGATCATTGACATCCGCCGGCATGTCGGGCAATACGATCAACCGGCCCTGTAAGTCATAAACATAATAGCCTTCGACTTCGCTGCCGTCAAGGACGACCAAATAACTCGTCCCCTGATCCTCGCATGTTTCAATAAAGAAACTCTCAACAGCCGCGTCAACAAAGAACGCCTCTTCTGATCCAACCTTAACCCCTTTCAAACGGCGCCGGCCGTCCGGCGATATCTCGACGTAATAAACAAAATCTTCATCGGGCGAGAAAACAATGCTTTCATTCTGATCATTGGTTATGAAGCTAAGATAAGAGACGTTGTCTTCTTCGGGCGTGGCGTAGATCCAAACCTTCTTTTTGTAGAGGGAAGATGATTGACCCTTTTTCCTAAAAACGTTCAGGGCATGCTCGACAATATCCGTTTCTTCCTTGACCGTATAACTTTTCGTTTGATATTCCTTCTTCGCTTGGCCCGACTCTGACTCCGTTTGCAAAATTTGGGCCTCTTTAGGCTTAGGCACAGTCTCCCCTGCCCAAACCAGCCCTGCGGCAAAAACAAATATGATCAGAATAAAACTTCGCATTATTATTCCCCAGTTATTCTTTATTGGCTCCACTTAAACCGAAAGCAATCGAGGGACACACGACGAATGTAAATCTTTATGAGCTTATGTTAATAAAGAATCATTTCGACAAGTTCTTAATGAAACTCCTCGCAGCAGAGCTACGAGGTATCTTAAAAGAACAAACTAGCGATAGTTGTAACCAGTTGCAACTATTCAACTAATAACCGGACACTAGTAGGGGCAACCCCCTATTTTTTTAATAATTTTTCAACCAGGGCAAGAAAGGCAGCTGATTCAATCGGTTTTGTAATATAAGCCTCGACTCCCATCCCTTGGGTAGCTTCTACATACTCTTTCTGGGCCTTGCCCGTACACAGAATAACAGGCGTGTCTTTGATCTTTTCATCCTTTCTAACCTCCTGGAGCATGGTATAGCCATCCATTATGGGCATCATGACATCCAAAAGGATCAGATCCGGATTTTCACTCCTGGTTTTCTCTAATCCTTCCTGGCCTTCACCAGCTGTTATGACTTCATACTCTCTTTTCTCTAACAATGCCCGCGTCATCCTAATGAATGTGGTGTCATCATCAACGATTAATATTCTTGGCATACCTCTCCCTTTTTAACTAAAAAACACCCTCTCGAATCGCCTTCGTAATTACCCCCATGGAAATCCGGGGCCGGGGCCGTGTAACGTAACTTATCTTAATTCGGGTCCAGTCGCCTGTCCCCGGATCGCCATAGGTCCTTTCGAACAGCAGGGATTAAGTGCCTGCACATCATTTTCCCTATAACAGGCTTGGCTTCCTGAACGATATGGATATGATCTGTAAAGATTTGTCCGTTTTCAGTCGCATAAACATCAGACAGATCAACGACATCAACGTCATATTGCCGCTTGAGTTGTTTGATCTTTCTCAAAATCATTTTGCGGATTCCCAGAAGGTCACCTTTAACCTGATCGTTAAGAAGAGGCCTCTCCTTTTCATTGATCTTCTGTTTATAATATACTATTGGCTGGAAAAATGCGACAAACTCAGATCCAAAAGCATTCGATACTTTACCGGCTTTCTGTAAATTGCGGACATAAATTGTTGCAATATTTTCTTTCCATTCTTTAGAGAGAAAACCGGTTGATTCCCTCGCTTCATCCATGGGGATAAATCGCTTGGCAAAATATTTAGGCAATAAAATACGCATAATATTGCTCCCATAAGCAAATAAAGCTAACGCGGGATACTTGCCAATATCGCTCTCTGATAACGGATTATGTTCATACACAATAAAATTAAAAGGGTACCCCGGCCGGGGATCATGTACAAATGGCTGGATTAAATCGTTTCCTCCATTATACATCACAACCATATCCGGTTGATAATCCACCACTTCTTCCAGTAATTTAACCAACTCCATTGTTGATACGGAAGAAACAACGCCAAAATTAAATACCTTTACCTGGCTTAGATCCTCAGATATAAAACGGTCTTGTACCAATTCCGGGATCGAAGGATCTCCGGTTAAAAGCGTTGATCCGCCCAAAAAAATAATCCTATATTCCCCTTTCGGTTTTGGCACTTCAGGAACAGGGCCTTTATACCCCAATGAATTATATTTTTCGCCTGAAGGTTTACCGGAAAACATGCAGTACGGCATAGGCTGCCGGGATTCTTCAACCGGGAAGCGCTGTTCAATCTTAGTCCGGTTCGAAAAGAACTGCCGGCTGACGACATCAAGAAGAAGGAAGGAAATAGCGCATATCAATAGGGAAACAAACATCCGCCCCATAAACATATCAAATCTATTGGTTTTCATCGGTCAATGACAAATCGTAGAATGTTAAAATTAAAAAATATTGCGTTGTGCCCCCAGACTTTATTTTAGTATACCACCGAATAGTTTTACGGTAATGGGAAGAGTGAGAAAAATTAAGGGGACACGAGACTTAATTCAAAGCTATTCCGAAGCAATGACTTTATAGACTTTATCGTTGGCATGAAGAGGCTGGGCGACTTTTATGCCAACCTTGTCCCCTTCTTTGGCCTCAGTCACATTATCGAACTCTATGCGCATCGACTCGACCTCTTGAGAAAAATCCGCCTGTTTCCCTTTGATGTGAATCGTGTCTCCTACTTTAAGCGCGCCGCTTAGCTTGATCATTCCGACAGAAATCTTGCCGAAGAAATGGTCCACTACTCCGATCTCTTGCTCTTCCATATCCATTCTCCTTTTTTATCATTATAATTAAGGTTACGTCGTGCGTCCCTGTAATTCCCTGTAATTCCTGTAATTGTTCCTGTAATTCTAGAGACATGCCAATTCGGTTGTGCGCCAAGATAGCGCTCCAATGGTTATCGTTTCATTATCGGCCACATCTCTGATCTCTGCCGATGTCGTGTTGCAGTTGTCATTGCTCCGTCCAGAAATCAACAATCTGTATTTTTCACCTACCTTAATCATATCGCTTTTTACCTTAAGAATTGCATTGATTTCCCCAACAGAAAAAGTAAACTCCTCAGGCGTTACTGCCTGATACTCAACACCTTCAGGACAACGAATATTTTCAGTTCTTGTCTGCCTGCTGTAAGAAACTACGCAAGCAGAGTTCCTTTCGCTTCTTTCTAATTGTTCGTCATTCCACATTCTGACTCGAAGGATCGCGTCTTGGCTAAACATCTCAACAGGTATTGGCACAAGGAACGTTATCATTTCTTCTGAATAGCTTCGTGTCAATGAGTCATCGCATTCTGTCACCACGGGGACAAAGATAAGGAATAGAATGGATAGGCCGCACACATACTTTTTCATATCATTTTTCTCCTATACTATTAAGATCAGCGGGACAGACCGTCACCGCCATAGCTGCTTTATTTTTTTCTGATATTTTATACGGAAAAATTCAAATTCAGGGGTTAATTGATACTTGCCTCTTGAGACCCTCTCAAACCAGCCCTGATAGTTCCTGTTCAAAATGTCCACGGCTGTCTTGATATCAAGATTTTTCTTGATATCCTGCGTCGATGATACCCCATGTTCCAACAAATACATCGCGACGCGGATCGCCTTTTCTTTATACGACGTAAATAATAATTCCTTTGTGCTTCCTCCCTGATTGAGATCAATGCTCCGGCCTTCAAATTCTTTTAAAGCTAATTTTTTCTTTCCATAATTCTTGCGGGGCGTAAAAGGGCCGGGCTCAAACTCCACAACAACTTTTTTTTGCGTATGTTGATCTAATGTGATCAGGCCGCAGTGCAGGCGCTTTAAGAGGGAGCACATCTTTTTGTAAGATTTTGGCCAACGCCCTCCTTTTCCCAAGGGAACATAGGCATACACTTGATCCGTGATCTTCAGGCGTTCGATGAGCTGATAGATCAGTTGAAGATTGAAACTTGTTTTCATCTCAACAATTAACAGTTCGTCGCCCTTCTGGGCCATCACATCAAGGCTCTCCACCTCAGAATGCACAGTATACCCCTTTGCTTTTAATAGTTTCTTCAAAGGTTTGTACATATCGACTTCCCTCATGATCCGGTCTTCTCCCATTTCTTTTTCCAAAGAAAGACTTTATCCCGCGCGTTAACCTTGAAGGGAAGCTTGATGCCGGCATGCTGGCCCTTGGCGACCTCATCGACGGGCCGCTTATCCTGCTCTATCTCTTCGATCGTGGCCATGCAGGCGGGGGTCGTTTTGCCGATCACCAGGATCTCTTCGCCCTTTTTTAAACTCCTTGTCCTTAACAGAATATCCGCGACGCCGATCTTCTTGTAATATTTCTTCACTTCGCCCACATAGATCTTTTCGTAAGAATGCCCTAAGCGGTCGCTCTTGGCGCCGTCGGGTTCGCCGAAATAAAAGCCGCTTGAAAACCCGCGGTTATATACTTGGCCTAAGCGCTCTTTCATTTCCGCTTTAAGGTCATCATTCAAACGGCCATCGAAGTGGGCATCGATCGCTTCACGGTAAACGTTCGTGACAACGCGCGCGTATTCGGCCGAACGCATCCTTCCCTCAACCTTAAAGGAATCAATGCCGGCATCGATCAATTGGTCGATAAACTCGATCGCGCATAGGTCCTTCGGGCTCATCACGTAATCCTTCCCGACAATAAAGCTCTCGTCACCATCAACGCTCTTGATCTCATATTCCCGTCGGCAAGGCTGCGTGCACTCGCCCTTATTGGCGGATTGCCCATGGGTATAATACGCCATGAAGCATCGTCCCGAGATCGACAGGCACATCGCGC
>JAGLMJ010000053.1 GCA_023140095.1 Candidatus Omnitrophota bacterium
GGCATTTGAGGCAGGTTTCGGTGTACGGCAGCGCTTTGAGACGCGCGCTAGGAATAGGCTTTTCGCATTCCGTACATGCGCCGAAAGATTTTTCGTTAATGCGCTTGAGAGCTTGCTCGATCTTGCCAAGCACTTCCCGTTCGCTCGAGGCAAGTCCTAAATTAAATTCGCGATCATACATGTCCGTGGCAACATCAGCCATATGCAGAACGTGCCCTGAGATATCTCCTGAATCGCCGTTTTTCGATCCGGGATCTTTCGACATGTTCTCGATATCATGCGCAAAACTTTCTTTAAGCTTCAATAAAAGTTTTTTATAGTAGTCTAGTTTTTTCTTGTCTAAATTCTTTGCAAGCATTAAATGGACTCCTTTACGATTGCAGTGCAGCGCGCGCACAGTGTTTGATGTTCAATATCTCGCCCTAAATCCGTTTTATAGTTCCAGCAGCGGCTGCATTTAGCGCCGTCCGCTTTTTCGATAACAATTTCGGTCTTGGCGAACTCTTCGCTTAATCCCTGGTCGATCTTCTCGGCCGCAATGACCTCGGTCTGCGAGACAATAAAAGTTGACGGAAGCCGATCTGCGTTCCGCTCCAAATATTGCAGATCTCTCGGGCTTGCCGTTCTAAAAATGATCTTTGCCTCAAGAGAGCTTCCGATCTCCCCCGTCCGGCGCTTCTCCTCAAGGGCCTTTAAGACATGCGGACGCAGAGCCACTAAAAGGGCGAATTTCTCCCTGACCGCGTCATCCCCCCACTCCTGCGGGCAGTCCAGCCATGACAATAAATGAGCGCTTTGAATGTCACGCATGGAAGCATCTTTCGGCATAGCCAGAAAGATCTCTTCCGCCGTAAAGCAAAAAATGGGAGCGATCACCCTCACCAGATGATTAAGGATATGAAAAAGAACTGTTTGTGCTGACCTTCTTTCCTGTGAATTTGATGTGGAAGTATACAGCCGATCTTTAAGGATGTCAAGATAAAAACTGGACAGATCCTCATTACAGAACGAATATATACTCTTATATACCTTTGAAAACTCATATTTATCGAAGTTCTCTTTTACATGTTCGATCATTGACTTTAAGCGGTATAATGCCCAACGGTCGATGTCCAGAAGATCCTCATAGGGCAGCATTTCTTTGTCCGGATCAAAGCCATTGAGGTTGCCAAGAAGATACCGTACCGTATTGCGGACCTTTCGATAGGCATCACTAAGACGGGCCAACGTTTCCTTAGAGATCCGGATGTCCTCATTATAAAGGCTTGAGGCAACCCACAACCTCAAAATATCCGCGCCGCTATTCTTGATAATATCCAGCGGAGAGATCACATTCCCCATGGATTTGGACATCTTGCGCCCTTCCCCATCGACCACAAACCCGTGGGTCAGAACAGCTTTAAACGGTGGTATTCCTTCGATCGCGATCGCCGGGATCAATGACGACTGGAACCACCCGCGGTGCTGATCAGATCCTTCTAAATAAAGATCGATCGGCAATTGATCCCTGAGGCGGGTCTTCACAACCGCCTGATGGCTCACGCCCGAATCAAACCAGACATCCAGGATGTCTTTCGTTTTTTCAAACTCCGCTTTCCCGCAATCCGGACATGTAAACCCGTCCGGGACAAAATCTTTAGCTTCTCTTTTAAACCACGCATCGGTCCCCTCGGCCTTGACGATCTGGGCAAAGTGATTGATCACCTCTGAAAAGAGTTTGTGCGCGCCGCCGCATCCTTTGCACTTAAGCGCGGGGATCGGAACCCCCCAATGCCGTTGACGGGAGAGGCACCAGTCGGGACGGGTCGCCACCATTCCCGCAATGCGTTCCTCGCCCGACGGCGGGATCCATTGCACGTCGCCTTTGATCGCATCCTTCAATCTACCCCGCAAGCCCTCATGATCGACCCTTAAAAACCATTGTTCGGTGGCCCGGAAGATGATCGGCGTTTTGCACCGCCAGCAATGCGGATAGGAGTGGCTGACATCTTCCGATGCGAACAGGGCCCCTTCGCTACGCAGGTCCTCAACGATCTTCGCGTTCGCCTTCAAGACATGCTCGCCTGTATATTTACTCGCCGCCTCCGTGTAGATGCCGCGACTGTCGACGGGCATGATCACATCGAGATTGTGCCGCAGCCCCGTCTCAAAATCCTCTTGCCCGTGGCCCGGCGCCGTATGGACTAATCCCGTTCCATCTTCTTTGGTCACGTAATCGGCAAGGACCACCTTGCACTGGTTTTTTAAATCATCAAAGGGATGTTTATAATATAAAGTTGTTAAATCCGCTCCATCAAACTCTTTTAGAACTTCGCATTCCTCAATATCAATACCTGCCTTACTTAAAACCTCTTCACACCGAGAAGTCTCGACAATTAAAGCCTCATCACCCAAATCAACTAGAGAATACCAAAACGCTGCATGTACTGCCACCGCCACATTGGCCATCAGCGTCCAGGGTGTTGTTGTCCAGATCAGCAGTGACACTTTTTTGTCGGTAACCTCATCGACGCCAAGCAATTCTTTATTCCCGATCTCGAATTTGACATACACCGACGGGGACGTGTGGTCCTCATATTCGACTTCCGCCTCGGCAAGAGCGGTCTCGCAACGGAAACACCAGTTGACGGGTTTAAGCCCGCGGTAAATATATCCTTTTTTATTGAGCTCGCCCAAAGACCTTAAGATCCAGTATTCATATTCCGGATCCAACGTCAGATACGGCTTGTCCCACTCCCCGAAAATGCCTAACCGTTTGAATTGGTCCCGTTGAACATCAACGTATTTCATCGCATAGTCGTGCGCCTTTTTTCTAAAGTCGACACAATCCACCTCGGACTTGCTCAATTTAAGCTCTTTAAGAAGCTTGTGCTCGATGGGAAGCCCGTGACAATCCCAGCCGGGAACGTAAAGGCTGTCGTAGCCCTCCATCGTCCTGAATTTGACAATAATGTCCTTGAGGATCTTGTTTAAGGCGTGGCCGATATGGATATCGCCGTTAGCGTAAGGCGGCCCGTCGTGGAGAATGAACTGAGGTTTTCCTTCGGATTGTTCTCTGATCTTTGTATAAAGGCCTTCCGTTTCCCATTTTTCCAAGAACGCGGGTTCTTTTTGGGTCAGGCCGGCCCGCATCCCGAATTCGGTTTGGGGCAAGTTCAACGTTTTTTGATAATCAACTGTGTTTGTCATAATAAAATTGTACTAATGAATATACTTCCCGATGATCAGCTCTAACTTTTTTATTGTCTCCGGGGGGATCTTGCTCTTGTCCGTGATCAACGCATATTTTAAAGCTTCGCTGGCGCTGAACTCTGTTAATGCCCCGGCGCGCGGGATCGCCGCCTTCAGGATCTTTTTTGCCTGCCCGGCATTCCTCTGGAGATTCTCAATGATCATCTCGACGGTGACCGTGTCATGGCATTCATGCCAGCAATCGTAATCCGTGACGGCGGCCAGCGTCGCGTACGAAATTTCCGCTTCCCGCGCTAACTTCGCTTCGGTCAAGTTGGTCATGCCGATAATATCCATCCCCCAGCTGCGGTAAAGGTTCGACTCAGCCTTCGTCGAGAACTGCGGGCCTTCGATCACGATATACGTTCCCTTCGGATGGACGTTCGCGCCGGCCTCCTTCGCGCTTGCGATCAGAACCTCTCTGAGTTCCTCGGCAAACGGATCGGCAAACGCGACGTGCGCAACGATCCCGTCGGTAAAGAAACTTGACTCTCTTGTTTTATTGGTCCGGTCGACGAACTGATCAGGAACGACAAAGTCCAGCGGCTTCATCTCTTCCCTTAGGCTTCCGCAGGCGGAAACAGAAATGATCGCCTCGACGCCGAATTTCTTCATCTCGTAAATATTGGCGCGATAGTTTAGGTCGCTCGGCGAAATGCGATGCCCCCGTCCGTGACGGGCCAGGAACACCACCTCCGTCCCTTCCAGCGTTCCCGTAATAAAATTATCCGATGGCTGACCGAATGGCGTATCCACAATGGTTACTTCCTCGACATTTTCCATCCCGTCGATCTCATAAAGTCCGCTGCCACCAATGATCCCTATCTTTGCCATTTCCCTCTCCTTTGTTACCCTACGATTTATCTACTTCGACAGTTCCTTCGCCCGTTTTTTGGCCGCGCCTAATGCTGTCTTAAAAGTTTTTTCGAAATTATTTTTCGCAAACACATCCATCGCCGCTTGCGTTGTTCCGCCTTTGGAAGTGACGCGCGCCCTCATTGCAGCCGCATCGCCGCCTTGGCTGTCCAATAGGCCCAGACTCCCCTTGATCGTCTGCGCGACCAGCGCCTTCGCCAGCGTCTCGTCAAAACCTAAAGACCGGACGGCCTTCGTCAGGGATTCGATAAAAAGAAAAACATAAGCAGGGCCGCTGCCGGAAGCCGCCGTGATCGCGTCCATATACTTTTCTTCGACGACGATCGTCGCGCCGACAGAACTGAAAAGCTGTTGCGCTAAAATTAAATCTTTATTTTTCGCCGTTTTTCCGGCGCAGATCGCCGTGATGCCTTCGCCGACCTGGGCGGGTAGATTCGGCATGGTGCGGATAACCCGAATTTTGGCGCCGAGCCTTTTTCCGATATAACGGCACGTGATGCCCGCAGCGATGGAGATGATCAATTGATCTTGGCTCACAAGAGATTGCAATTCTTTCAAGATGGAATCAAAATTTTGAGGCTTAACCGCAAGGATGATCACTTGGGATTTTCCGACAATCGTTTTTAGATTACCGGCCGCGACTTTATATTTTCGATTTAACCACTGACAGCGCTTTTGGTCCTGTTCGCAAACAGATACATTGTATTTTTTGCAGATGCCGCCGATAATGGCGCCGCCCATATTCCCGCCGCCGATGATCCCAATCTTAATTTCCATGAAGACCACTCCTTAAAAATTACAAGTCCCAAACGCCAAATCATATTTCCACATTATTTTAATTTTGAAATATTGCCCTTCCGATCCTGACCATATTCGCCCCTTCCTCGAGGGCAATTGCGTAATCTCCCGTCATCCCCATTGATAAATACGTCATGACCACGCGGTCGTCACCGGAAAACTTATTGACGATCCCATCGCGCAGAAGGCGCAGGTCCCGGAAACATTTCCGGACGACCTCTTTGTCCTCAACGAGCGGCGCAACCGTCATCAATCCTTGAAGACGAACATGCTTCAATCCGATAACTTGCTCAATGAACGCAAACACCCCGGAAGGAGCGATCCCGAATTTCTGCTGTTCCCCTGTGGTATTAACTTGAATAAGAATATCAATACTTCTGTTACGCTTTGCTGCCTGCTCTTCAATTGCAACAGCCAACTTCAGGCTGTCCACCGATTGAATGCAATCGAATACTTCCAAAGCAGACTTGACTTTATTCGTTTGAAGATGACCGATCATGTGCCTGGTCACCTTGATATCAGAATTTCCGAGACCAGGAAACTTTTTCCGGGCCTCCTGGACCTTACTTTCCCCGATATGCTTAAGGCCCGCCTCAATAGCCTCTTGAATTTGAGGAACATCGACAAACTTTGTCACACCGACAACGGTGATCTCGCTTGAAACCCTTCCCGTTTCGTGACAAACAGCCTCAATTTGACTAAAAATCCGCACAATATTATCCTGAATCATTACAATAAAATAACATAAAGTAATTTAATAGTCAATCGGTATCCCCCGGCTACTTGGCTACTATTCAGCGATTTTCGCCTTCCTCAAAAGGCACATCCGGATCCAAGATCTCGGCCATGATGAAGTTCAGGGCATTCAAGAAAATGTCATTGATTTCCCGGCGGTCTAACAAATGTTGATCTCATTTTGCTTCCTTCTTACCTTCTTTTTTTTTCCATTCTTCCCACACATCACGTAAGAAATGTTGTCCGCGTCGGCCATAGGTTTCCACGATTTCCTGAAAGTCGTTTTCCGCTACATTCTTAATCCGCCTCATCAAATCCTCAATATCTCCCTCCTTGTATATTGGCGTTGCGGTTTTCAGCATTTCTTTATAAATCTCCGCTATATTTTTTAAATCGTCATCCCCTGTGAACCTCAATAAATACTCAATAAAAAACCCGGAGTGATATTCTTTTTCAATATAGGGAGCGCACTCCATAAGCCATGATTTTGTTTTGTACTTGCCTTTATTATCAGACACATGCGGTAATATCAGTATCAACAAACATATCCGGGATAAAAACAAACCGTATCCCTCTGCGCCCAATTGTTTTCTCACAAAATTCCGTTTGTCATATGTCCAACTCCAAAAAGCCAGTATTTTTTCGATGACTTCAGGCGGCACCTTTTTTAATTCTTCATTAGGCTCACGCTTGTCTGTACACGACCACATAAAATCCACCACTTCATTCCAGCGGCCTCTCTTTTCATCCATACTTGCGTCCTGTAACAGTAATTCAAATAATCCCTTTTCATCTGATATATTCGTTCCATTGAAACCTTCATTGAGAACTTCATAATCACGTAAATATCCTAATGTTATGTGCCGCGCTAAATTTTGATCAATCTCATCTTCAAAGACTTTATGTTTGATCGCTCTTTCGTAACTCGTCCTCAACAACGCATACAAATCTTTGTAAACAGCCGAACCGCTTAAATACCCTTCCATAAAGTTTTTCCATCGCTGATCCGTCACATCAAATCCATTGATTTCTTTCATTTTTTTATGGGCCCAATCTCTATCTAAAAAACACATATTCGGCAGATAACGCCCAAAAAATATATAACCTTCATAAATACCTTTATCAATATCTTCATCAATCTCTTCAAAAAATCTGTTATATTTATTCTCCCCCCAATTCTGAACAATGCGGTGTTGCAAACTCACACGTTTAACGTGCAGGGAAAATAAGAAGAAATATTGAATCACGCGCCCGATGGGTGTGTTGATCGCGTAGTTTATCGCGCCCCTATCCTTTCGTTCCCTTCTCTCAAAAGGGGCAAAGGCGCTAAATACGGTTTCAAACATCCCATTCGCCTGTTCAATCATCTCATCCGTATCAAAAGCGCGGCGCTCATCCTTAGAACCAATCGTAATCAATCGGGCGGCTTTCTCGGCAAAATCACGGCAAGTTTGAGGATAATCAAAGTCGTCAGACTTTTCTTCCTTATCATCTTTATGAGCTTCAATATATCGCTGACAAAAGGATAAAATTGCTTTCCAATCAAATGTTTGATCAGCCTGCCAGGCTTCCTGAAAACCCTTCACAAGCGCAATCGTATAGCGAAGCGACACATCATCAAAAAGCGTGATCTTTTTAATAAATTTTTCCGGATCTTCTTTAACCGCCAACCGGAAGGCATCCGCCAACCCCTCTTTATCCGCCTTTCCTTCCATGATCTTCCAGGTCTTTTTCGGCCCCTTAAACTCCACTAAAATCTTAACTGTATCGGCAACGCTTTGTTGTAATATCTGCTCTTTTGTCAAAGGAGATTGATGAGCAATGCTGCGCGCAAGACCTCCTCCTCGCGGCTGGGGTGCCGGCTCCGGATCGCGCGGAAACTCTTTCTTTAAATCCTCATGCCAGGACACAAAACGCTTATTGTCCTTAAGCATTGTTACCCATTCATACTGCCAATACAGTAATCTCTTTTCATCCTCCTTTTCTTTACTTTTATTTTTAGACCATTGCGGCAAATCTTCAATGCGTCTTTTAAGCTCGCGCGCAACACCGTCATCAATATCTATTGCATGATTTCTAAATAAGTGGGATAACTCCACCTCATAATCACTTCCCTCCAAAAAATCAGGATACGCTGATAGAAATTCTTCATTAAATAACACATCATATTTTACCCACAATCGATCCATGGCATATAAAACCATGCGCCCGAATATGGAAAATTTATATTTTTGGCCCTCCGTAAGAATCCGGATTAATTTTTC
>JAGLMJ010000054.1 GCA_023140095.1 Candidatus Omnitrophota bacterium
AGAATTTTCTTTTTTGGCATGTTGCCTCCCCCACGATGCTAAGACGTTTTATTTAATAATTCCTCGATCTTCGCAAGAAGAACGGGCGGTTCAAAGGGTTTCGTGATATAAGCATCGGCGCCGACTTCTCCGCCGAGCTCCTTATCATCCTGTTGGGCCCTTGCCGTAAATAAAATAACCGGGATCTTGCTGTAACGCGTATCGTTCTTGAGTAAACCGCAGACCTTGTACCCGTCCATCTTCGGCATCATGATATCCATCATGATCAGGTCAGGGTTCTCGCTCTTTGCCTTTTCTAAACCTTCCTGGCCGTCATTTGCCGTTATCACCTCATAGCCATTGGCCTCTAAGCGCATCTGCACCATTGTGATCAATTGGACCTCATCATCGACAAGAAGTATTTTTGTCATATTTTCCTCAAACTTTCTCCGACAGGATTACACAAAACTTACCGGCGTTACTTACCCATGACTTCCTTGATCAGCTCCTCGCTGTTTTCCGCCTGGTCCGGATAGGTCGCGCATCTGAATTTCAATTTGATCTTATCCGCCAACTGTTCGCGCACTAAATAATCGTCGACCGCCTGTTTAAGCCGGCCTTCCGCGCTGAGCGCGTCCTGCTTGCTGCTGTTGGGGAGGATCACGATACACTCGTGCGAATCCTTAAGCGCCGCGCCGCCTGAGTGATTAAAGCTGTCCTTCAAGACCTTCTCGACGCCCTTTAACGCGGAATAAATCTTTTCTTCCGGGATCAACTCTTTTACTTTTTTATAGTTATCGATCGAAAGGACCATCAAAGACATCTTGCTTTTATTTTTTTTAGCCTCCTCGATCCCCCTGCTGACATACTCCTTAAAGAGCATTTCATCCGAGTATTTAGGCAGCGTGAAAATAAATTTCGTTCCCTTGCCGACCTCGCTCTCCACCCAAATTCTCCCTTCATGCATCTCAATGATACTTCTGGCAATAGAGAGGCCTAAGCCCGTGCCCCTTTCGCCGTCGCCGTGGACGCGGTCGATCTGCTGGAATTTGACGAACATCTTCGGGATATCCTCTTTCGGCACGCCCTTGCCCGTATCCTCAACACTGCATTCGATCTCATCTTCCTTTTCTTCGACGGAGATCTCAATACGCCCTTCGTCGGTGAATTTAAGGGCATTGCCGACGAGATTCGTGAATACCTGTATGATCCTGTCATTATCCGCAAAGGCATCGATCCCCGCTTCCGGCAGATTGACGCGGAGTTCCAAACCTTTATCCGCGGCCTTTGATTCAAAGAAAGAGGCCACTTGTTTCGCAACCTTAGTGACGCTGATCAAACCTTTCTTGATCTCAATATTTCCGGCCTCGATCCTGGAAATATCCAAAAGGCTTGTGATCAAACGGGCTAACCGGTCAATGCTATCCCTGGCGGTCACAAGGACTTTGGCCTGTTTTTCATTGATCTCGCCGAGGACCCCGTCCTGAATGAGCGTGATCCCTTCTTTCGTGATCGCCAGAGGCGTGCGCAGTTCGTGAGACACGGTTGATATAAAATCAGATTTTAAACGGTCGAGCTCTTGGAGTTCTTTGTTTTTCTCTTCCAGCTCTTTATAAAGAAGTTTGATCGCGTCATTGGTTTTCGCAATTCCCCATTCATGGGCTTCGACCTCTTCTTTCGCCTCTTTGATCTTTTGCTCGACGGTTTCGTATTCCTTTGCCATGAACCACAAGGTCTTGGCCATAACACCACTGGCCATGACCGCGCTTTCGGGCTTATCTTTAAGCAACTTTTCATGCACCTCATCGCTTCCGGTAGCGTCGATTACTTCATCCGCTCCAGCAATCATTTTTTTCCATGTGCTTGCTGCCGGGATCTTTAGCTTTTGGGCTAGTTTAAGCCCCGGCGCTTTATCGTCCCTGTCGACAATACCGGTGATCTTAACGGACAGGTCCTCTTTGAACATTCTGATCAAGGCGCAACCGGCCCGGCCGGCGCCGACGATAAGAATATGTATTTTCTTTTCTGCCATATTATGCCTCGCCAATACAATTTTTGACAGCCGCAATAAGCTGCGTCAAGTCGCTTGTCTTGACACAGTAATCATCGGCCCCCGCTTTTCTTGCCTTAACGGCATCCACTGCGTCGATCGCGCCTGTTGTCACGATGATCTTCATCGTCTCCCGGTCATGGCTCTCCCGAATCCGGCGGCATGTCTCAAATCCGTCGATCCCCGGCATCATCGTATCCGTAATAACCAGGTCCGGTTTCTCGGATGCCGCCATCGCCACCCCCCGTTCTCCATCCTCAGCGATCACGACATTATCATATCCTGCTTTACTAAGAAAACGCGTGACGATCTTGAGATCGGAGTCTGTGTCATCAATAACCAATATCTTTTTAGGCATATCTATTCCCTTGTTTAAACGATAATACCACTTTTATAATGTGCCGACCAGCGATCAGGCCTTTTCTTTTGGCTCTTCTTCTTTTGCCGCAACTTCACTGACCATAAGATTCTTGGGGACCGTAAAGAAAAATGTCGTGCCCTTGCCCGCTTCCGATTCGATCCAAACTTTTCCTTTATGATCGTCAATGACCTTCTTAACAATGCTCAGGCCGGCGCCGCTTCCTTCAAACTCATCCGCTGAATGCAAGCGCTTGAATATGCCGAAGATCTGATCATGATATTTAGGGTCGATCCCGATACCATTGTCCTTGACCGAAAACTTATGGCATTGATCATCATCATGATAACTTACTTCGATAACCGGCGGCATCTCCTGCTTGGAAGAGAACTTGATCGCATTGTTGATCAAATTCAGGAATACTTCGGTTAATTTGATCCGGTCACAAACGATTGTAGGCAAGTTTTTCTGGATTTTTAAGTCAACGTTATGTTTATTAATATCGAATTCGATCCTCTTGCGGACATCCTCCACAAGCTCATTAATATCAGCCTCCTCAAAAGGATTCTTGATCCTTGAAATCCTTGAGAGCGCCAGCAAGTCCTTGATCAAAGTGCTCATGCGGGTCGTTCCTTCGCGGATCTCTTTGAGATATTCCTGCGCCTCCCCGTCAAGCTTGTCTTTATAATCATCCTCGAGGAAATTCGCAAAAGAGGCAACCCCCCGCAAAGGCGCCTGCAGATCATGGCTGACCGTATGGGTAAAGCTGTCGAGCTCGCGGTTGGCCTCCTCAAGAAGCTTATGCTGTTCTTCGAGTTCGTCTTTTTTCTGCTCGACATTCGCCTTCGCCGCCACAAGCTTATCCGTCATCTCATTAAAGGACCGCGCCAGGATCCCGATCTCGTCATGCGTTGACGCTTGCGCCCTCGCCGAGAAATCCCCTTGTGAAATAATACCGGCAACCTCCGTTAATTGTTTGATGGGTTTGGACATCGAACGGGCGATCACAACCGCCATGGCCACAACAACGGTTAAAAGGACCACGCTGATCTTCACTAACGTCGCGCGCAAGCGGTTCGCCGAAGCGATCACTTCAACCGTATCCATCTTAACAACCATTCCCCACCGGAAGGACGGGAAATATCTCCGGACCGTTAAGACTTCCTTTCCCCGGTAATCGATCGATTTACCTGAGCCTTTCTTTCCTTCGAGGGCCATCCGTATTTCTGATCCCGCTTCCGTTTTGCCCTGGACCTTTCTATAAAAAGCCGCCTTCGGATCAAAGCGGACAGGGGTGATAAATACAATATCATTTTTGATCTTTGCCGCAAGGATCGTCTCGCCCGTTTCGCCTAAACTTGTATAATCCTTGACTAATTGACTGACCCCCTCATTGCTCATCTGCAAAATAAGCACTCCGATAAGCTCTGAACCCTTTAGTACAGGAGCCCCGATAAAAAGAGCGCCGTCTTTTTCTTCCTGATTATATTCAAAATCGGATATCTCCACCTTCGATGATTTAATGGTCCTGACGAACACCTTGGCTAATTGGGAATCCTTATAAAGGGCCATTTCATAAAGCGACATGATCTTCCTTCGCCCTTTGACCGTAAAGATAACATCCCCATCCTTATTGACGAGAAAAAGATTGTCATAATCAGACGATTTCTGGTAATACGTGAAAAAAGGGCGGAATTCATTATCCACCGCTATATATTCAGGAGAATAGGCCCCATGTTTACTCAGAGTTTCATCGAATTTCTCCAGGGCATCGATAATATCGGCCGTGTATGACAGCGTCGTCACATTCCGCGCCTTCTCCCGCAAATAGGTCTCGATCTGATTGGCTTTATTATCAGCAACGGCAAATAGGCTGTTTGTGATCTCGTCGACAAGCGCGCTGCGGGAACTGTCGTAACTGATCTTTGTCGCGATGGCCAAAGGGACTAAAGCAACAAACAAAAACCACAAGACGAGTTTGGTCGTGATCGGAAGATTTCTAAAGAAATTGAACACCGTTATTCCTCTCCTAGTAGATAAAAGGCGATCCTCTTAAGCAAATAGGATGAATCGTAGGGCTTATGCATGATCTCCTGGACCCCGAGCGCTAAACATTGTTTTTCAAGGTCTTTGGCCCCGGATGCCGTTATGATGATGACCGGAATATCGCGGGTCGCAGGATCGTCCTTTAGATGCGCGTAAAGTTCATAACCGTTCATTTTAGGCAAGATGAGATCAAGGAGGACCAGGTCCGGCCGTTCATCACACACTTTTTTTAAGCCATCTTCTCCGTCGGCTGCAGAAATAAATGCGTATCCGCGGTCTTCGATCCGGGTCTTGATCATCAAAACCTCATCCGGCTCATCCTCTACGTATAAAATCTTTTTCATTGTCTTCCTTTCTCAAAAACCTGCGCTCAAATATCACATTCCGGAGTTATGCCTCTGTGGCTTTTTTAAGCAATTCCTCGCTGTTCCTGGCATCACTCGGATAAGTGGCGGAGCCCACCTTCAAGGCAACGGTATCCGCCAATTGTTCACGGGCCAAGTACCCATCCAAGGCTTTCTTGAATCGGCCGCAGACACTGTCAATATGCTCTTTACTGCAGTTGGTCAAAGTGACAAAGCATCCTTTTGTATCGCGAAAAACAGCATCCCCTTGACGGTGAATGCCTTCTTTAAGAACCTTTTCCATGCCCGTTAAATAGTCCATCCTCCTTGCTTTAGAAAGAAGTTTTTTATCGTCTTTTGCTTCCGACAGGGTCATTGCTAAAAGCGACATGCGCGTATTGGATCTTTGAGCTTCTTTGATCCCGTTTTCCACAAAGGCCTTTAAAGGCAGCTCCGGCGAAAATTTCGGTAAAGTAAGAATAAATTTCGTTCCTACCCCGATCTCGCTCTCGACCCAGATCTTCCCGTCATGCATTTCAACAATTCCCCTGGCGATCGTTAGCCCCAAGCCGGTTCCCTTCTCGCCCGACCCGGGATCGCGCCCGAATTGCTGGAACTTAACAAAAGTGCGGGCAAGATCTTTTTTGGAAATACCTATTCCCGTATCAGCCACAACGCACTCCACGCAATCCCCTTGGATCTTTCCCGAGATCTCAATAGACCCTTCCAGTGTGAACTTTAGGGCATTATTGACCAGGTTCGTGAACACTTGGATCATCTTATCGCGGTCGGCGAAAACATCGATATTCTTGCCGGAAAACCGCACGCGCAGATCAATGTCCTTCTCCTTAGCCTTCATGGCAAAGGTCGCCATGACCTGCTCGGCAAGCTGCACGATATTTAACCGTTCCTTTATTGTTTCCATCTTTCCCGCTTCCATTTTGGAAACATCCAGCACATTATTGATCAGCCTTGCCAGCCGGTCCATATTATCTTTTGCCGCTTTAAGGATCATCTCCTGCTTTTCCGTAATATCCCCGGCGACCTTATCTAAAATAAGGTTCAAACCCTCTTTAGTGATCGAAAGCGGCGTGCGCAGCTCATGGGAGACCATCGAGATGAATTCCGTTTTCATCGCGTCGACTTCCTTTTCCCTGGTCACGTCCCTGAGAATGACCGCGGTCCCGACTTTTTCTTCTTTTGATCCGACAGGAGATATCGTGCAGCTTAAGATCCGCCGTTCATTATGAGGCATAATAACTTCCCTCACAACAACAGTGTCTTTAGAACGGGATTCTTCCAGGGCCGCATCTAAATTAACAAGTTTCATTTTCTCCTGTAGGTCTGAACTGGCAACCTCACCTTTAGGGTCAAGACCCACCATATCCCGCGCCTGGGGATTTAAGACCACCACATCCCCTTGATCATCAAGCATGATCGCGCCCTCCAGCATGCTTTCGATCATGCTTTCCATTTTTGATTTCTCGGCGCTGATCATCGCCTGCAGGTGCTCGATCGCATTGGACCCCTGGTTGGTAATCGTATAAATAAATTTCACTTCATCGGCCGAGAACATGTCTTCCTGCACGCTTGAAAAATTCAGGACCCCGATGATCTTTCCGCCGATAAGAAGCGGGGCGTTGAACGATGATTTCAGCGTTTTAAACTCGCGCGTTTTCGGCGACTTGATATAAGATTCGACCGGAACGACCCTGACGTTCTCGGGTTGTAAATCGATATTTTTATTGCAGAATTTTGAGAATTCGCCAAGAAGAGCCTCCCTGACTTCATCGACATAGGGGACACTTTCCGGATAGCTTGGCTTGATGACAATGTTGGGTGTCTGCTTATTGAACAAAAGCGCGCCGCAAATATCATAGTCAATGATCTTGAACACGGATTCCATCATGAGCTTCAATAACTGCTGATAATCTGTCGTATAGGGGATCGAATTGGAAACCTCGTAAAGGGCCGTTAGTTCATGTGTCCGTTTCTCGGCCCGTTCCTGCTGGCTCTTTAAATGCCCGATCATCTGATTGAACGCCTCTCCCAAGAAACCGATCTCGTCTTTTGATCTGATGTCTACTTTTGCATTTAATTTTCCCTTACTTATTTCGGCGGCAGCGTCCTTCAGTTTTATGATCGGCGTTGAAATAGAGCGGGCGATGAACAGTCCTATGCCGATAGCAAATAAAAAAGCGCAAATGGTAAGGATCATGCCTGTTTGCGAATTGACCCTGATCAGATCATACGCCTTTCGCATCGCTGCTTCCACTGCCTTCATAGAACCCGAAAGCGACTGATCATACTTCACATGCCTTTTTCTTATATAATCTTTAAGGTTGCGCGCATAGATCCCTTTTTGTTTCCAATACTCATCGCTTTCCAATATCTCAATGGCCTCTTCACGATCTCCTGCGCCGACCAACCCTATAGCCTCGGACTCCATCGCGACAAGATAAATGTTGGCCTGATCGATACTGGCAAAGAATTCTTTTTCCTCCAAGCTCCCTTTATCAATGGCCTCTTTGATAATCCTGTCGAGCTCCGGCTCGATGTTAATGTAACGGTCTTTCCATTTCTTATTACCTGTAAAAGCATAATTCCTCGCGGATTGGGTCAGGACCTCATCATAATAACGGATATGCTGTGAGATTTCATCGAGATGTTCCGCCTCGCTTAAAAGGACAACGCTCGTCATAATATCGACCTTCAACGGCTCTGCCGTTTCATTAAGCTGGTAAACTGAAATGGTGCCGACAACGCCGACGATCGAGGCAATGCTGAGGAACCCTAAAATAATCTTATTGGCTATTTTCATCCTGTTTTTCCCGTAATGAACGTAAAAAACATTGATATTTATACTGGTTCTTAATGAGATTTTCCGGTGGTTAAACTGTTGAATTTCATTAAACCAACATTAAGTATTGCAATCATTAATGTTCAATCAAAACTATTGAACGTTAATAAGGCAATGATACGAAGGTTTGATTAAGAACCAGTATAGTTATAAACAATAAGAGGAGAATGATTAATGGCA
>JAGLMJ010000055.1 GCA_023140095.1 Candidatus Omnitrophota bacterium
CCTGAATATGAATATTGGATCCTCAAGTCTCTGGGCGAGCTGAACAAAAAAGGATATATCTACCGCGGGCTTAAGCCGGTCAACTGGTGCTTTCGTTGCGAGACGGCGCTGGCCGAGGCGGAAGTCGAGCACGAAGAACATACGTCGCCATCGGTTTACGTGAAGCTCGAAGTTGGTAATAAAGATATATTCAATGCGGGAAAACTTGGTGATAAAAAAGTTTCCTTGTTGATTTGGACGACAACACCTTGGACGCTGATGGCTAATGTTGCGGTGGCGGTGCATGGCGCGTTTCAATATTCGTTAATCGATCTTGGGGACGAGGCGCTGATTATTGAGAGCTCGCTACGTGAACATGTTTTAAACAAAGCTGGAATTACGGAATTTAAAGTTCTGGAGGAATTTTCCGGAGCACAGCTAACAGCTTTAGTTTATCAACATCCTTTTGATTTGAAGAGGCAGTGCCGGGTTGTCATTGCTGATTACGTAACCAAAGAAGATGGAACCGGGTTGGTGCATACCGCGCCGGGCCACGGACAGGAAGACTTTGAAACGGGCCTACGTCATAATTTGGACGTAATTATGCCAGTGGATGGACGAGGAATTTACACGCAAGCCGCAAGTCGATATGTGGGTGAGCACGTGTTTAAGGCGAATGACAAGATTGTTGAAGACCTGCGCAGCGAGGGCGTTTTATTTGCATCGGAAGATGTCAGCCACTCGTACCCGCATTGCTGGCGGTGCAAGGCGCCGATCATCTTCCGGGCGACCGAACAATGGTTTTTGAGGGTCGATCACGAGGGCCTGCGGGGCAAACTCAAGGATGCGATCAAAAGTGATGTCCAGTGGATCCCGCCGTCGGGCGAGGAGCGCATTGCTGGAATGGTGGCAACCCGTCCCGATTGGTGTCTCTCTCGTCAACGGCATTGGGGGGTTCCGATCCCCGCGCTTAAGTGCAAAGGCTGTGGCGGCGCGCATAAGCTCTTTTCAGAAGTGATCGACCATTTTGCCGGGATCGTCAAAATTGAGGGGACCGACGCGTGGTTTAAAAGGGAAGCCAAAGACTTTGTCCCGGATGGGTTTACATGTCCCGATTGCGGAAAAGCGGAATTTGAGGGGACGAAAGATATTTTGGATGTTTGGTTCGACTCCGGCGTCAGTCACCAGGCGGTTGTTAAGACCAGGCTGCAGGACGAACTGCCGATTGATCTTTATTTGGAGGGATCTGATCAGCATCGCGGGTGGTTCCAGTCGTCATTGATCCCGGCGATTGCGATTGAAGGAACCCCGCCGTTTAAATCTGTTCTGACCCACGGGTTTGTGGTCGATGGAGAAGGGCGCAAGATGTCAAAGTCCACGGGGAACGTGATCTCGCCGCTCGATATCATTAAAAATAGCGGGGCCGACATATTGAGGTTATGGGTCGTCTCAAGTCTTTACAATGAGGATATCCGGATCTCCAAAGAAACATTGGCCCGCCTGAGCGATGCGTACCGGAAGATCCGTAACACGGTGCGGTATCTGCTTGGCAACCTCAACGACTTTGATCCTGACACGCAAATGCTGTCTTATGAGGATCTTCTGGACATTGACCGTTGGGCATTATACCGCTTAAAGTCAATGATCGAGCAAGTAAAAGAGAGCTTTGATAAATATGAATTTTCAAAGGTCTATAAGAATATATATTCATTCTGTAACGAGGATCTGTCCAGTTTTTATCTTGACATCCTCAAAGATCGGCTGTATACTTTTGCATCAAATTCGCAGGAAAGAAGGTCAGCACAAACAGTTCTTTTTTATATTCTTAATCATCTGGTGAGGATGATCTCACCTATTTTCTGCTTTACGGCCGAAGAGATCTTTCTGGCTATGCCGAAAGACGCCTCCATGCGGGATATTCAAAGTGCCCATTTATTGTCATGGCTGGACTGCCCGCAGGAATGGGGGGATGACGCGATCAGGGATCAATTCGCACTTTTAGTGGCTCTGCGCCCGCACGTTTTAAAGGCCCTCGAAGAGAAGCGCCGGACAGGAGAGATTGGAAGTTCTCTGGAGGCCAAGATCATCTTCAAGACGGCAAGTTCGAGGGACCTGCAATATTTGGAGAAGAATGCGGATCGGCTTCCGTCAGTTTTTATCGTTTCACAGACTGAGGTTCTTAAGACTGAGAAGGTTGATCAGGGATTAAGTGAAGAATTCGCCAAGACCGAAATTGTTATCGAAAAAGCTGACGGTGTTAAATGTAGCCGTTGCTGGAACTATAAAACGGATTTAGGGCGAGATATTGAACATCAAACACTGTGCGCGTGCTGCACGGCAATCGTAAAGGAGTCCATTTAATGCCCGTAAAGAATTTAGACGAGAAAAAATTAGATTACTATAAAAACCTTTTATTGAAGCTTAAAGGAAGTTTTCTGCACGATATCACGAACATGTCGAAAGACCCTGGATCACAAAACGGCGATTCAGGCGATATTTCTGGGCATGTTTTGCATATGGCCGACGTTGCCACGGACATGTATGACCGCGAATTTAATTTAGGCCTTGCCTCAAGCGAACGGGAAGTGCTCAAAAAGATCGAGCAGGCCCTTAAACGTATTGAAGAAAAATCTTTCGGTGCCTGTGTGGAATGCGAAAAGTCTATCCCGAGCGCGCGTCTCAAAGCACTCCCATACACTGAAACCTGCCTCAAATGCCAGGAAAAGATTGAAACCGCGAAATGAAGGATTTGACACGGGCGCAGTTCGACATTTTTTTTGCGTTGACTACAACGTTTTCTGTTGTTATTGTTGACCGGGTCACAAAATTATTCTTTTCCGAACAACTTTCTTATGGCGAATCACTGCCGATCATCCGAAATGTCCTGCATATGACGCTCGTACACAATACGGGCATCGCTTTTGGTTTTTTTAAGGATCAGGGAATTGTTTTCATTGTGATTCCGATCATCGCGATCTTTCTGCTGGTATTCAATATTTATTACTACCGGCAGAACAATGAGGCATTGAGCCGGGTTTATATTGGCGCGTTTTCTCTCATACTCGGCGGAGCGATCGGGAATCTTATTGACCGCATTGTTTACGGCCATGTCATTGATTTCATTGATTTCCGTGTCTGGCCGGTCTTTAACATTGCCGATAGCGCGATCACTATCGGCGCAATTATGGTTGCTTTTAAATGTTTTCGATTATCTGCAAAATAGGACCTCTGAGCACCTCTACCTATGCGGTCGTCGTTGCGACCATTGCGGGGGCGGGTATTGCGGTTTTATTCGTTACGGCCCTCCTGGGACGCATGAAGAGAGAGGTTGTCGCAGCCGTTCTTTTTTGGACGGTTTTTCTTTCCGTTTTGGCCATGATCCCTCTGCTTACGCCGGTCACGATCTATTCTTACGGGTTAATGCTTGCTATCGCTGTTGTTGTATGCACCTCAATGCTCGCCGGGGATGCCCGCCGGAAAGGCATCAAGGTCGATATTATTTTTGATTTGGTCTTCTGGGTTATTGTGGGCGGGATCATCGGGGCACGCCTTTTATATATTTTGCTCAATTACCGCTTTTTTCTCGACAATCCCAATGAGATCATTATGATCCAGAACGGCGGCCTGGCCTGGCAAGGAGGATTGATCCTCGGAGCTATGGCGGGGGCTTCGTTGGTCAAGAAGAAAAAATTATTCCTTCCTGAGATCCTTGATCTTTGCGCTCCTTATCTTGCGCTCGGCCAAGCGATCGGGAGGGTCGGATGTTTCCTCAACGGCTGTTGCTACGGCAAGCCGGTCGAAGGAGGCATTTATTTTCCCATTCATAAAGCGTATCTGCATCCGACCCAGCTTTATTGTTCCGGCGGGCTTTTTATTATTTTTCTTATTCTCAAGCGGTATCAGAGATCTTCGTCGATCCCCGGCCTTGTTTTTGCTTCGTACCTTATCCTGGCGTCGGCCTTGAGGTTTGGGGTGGAGTTTTTCCGGGCGGACCATGAAGTCTTCTTTTTCGGATTCAGCATCTTTCAGTTTGTTTGTGCCGGCATTTTAATGTTCGCGTTCGGTTTTGCCTATCTCATGCTGATCAAGCATTCCAATCCGGAAGATCCCCTTTAATTCCGTACTTCGTCGTTTGTACTTCGTACTTAGAAATTTAAATAGGCTATTCGAAGTACGATGTACGACATACGAAAATAGGGGCTGGGAGCCGACACTTGGAAGTGTCCATGCATGATCCGAACAATACACTTTAAAGGTTCCGGAAAAATTTCATGGCGACACATATTCTTAAAGTTGATGAAGCGCATGACCATCTGCGGCTGGATGTTTTTCTTACGCAGGTCCTTCCCGATGTTCCTTCCCGGACCTTTGTCCAAAAACTTATTGATTTCGGTCATGTCCGCGTGAATGAAACCGCGGTGAAATCCCACCACAAAATTGTTACGGGTGATGACATTCACGTTGATATCCCCAAGGATTTCTCAACGCCGCAATATATTCAACCCGAAAACATTCCCTTAGATGTTTTTTATGAAGATGAGTATTTGATCGTTGTGAATAAGCCTAGAGGCATGATGGTGCACCCGGCGCAAGGGTGTTATACGGGCACGCTGGTCAATGCCTTGCTGCATCATTCGGTGAAGTTATCCCAGGTCAATGAGGAAATGCGCCCGGGGATTGTTCACCGGCTAGATAAGGAAACATCCGGGCTGTTGTTAGTCGCCAAAGACAATATCACGCATACAAAATTAGCCAAGCAGTTTGCGCGTCACGAGGTTAAGAAAAAGTATATTGCCCTGGTTGAAGGGGAGATCGAATTTGACGAAGGTGTCGTCAATGTCCCGATCGGGCGGCATCCGCGGCATCGAGAAAAGAAGGCGGTGCAATTCGACGACAGCGCCAAAGAATCGACGACTTTTTACCGCGTGATCAAGAGGGAGAAGGGGGTTACGCTTGTCGCGTTGTTCCCAAAAACCGGGCGGACCCATCAGCTTCGGGTCCACATGTCGTATTTGAAGCATTCGATATTAGGCGATGATAAATACGGAAAAGGCAAAAGCTTTCCGAGGCTTGCTCTGCACGCGCAATCGATCGGTTTCCGCCATCCGCAAACGAAGAAATATCTGGAACTTTCTTCGCGGCCGCCGCGGGAATTCTTTTCAAAGGTCAGCCTATAGTTTTTTGCGCGGATCATGTCCGATGTTCCTGGAAAGCGGGAAGAAATCAGATAAGGAACTTTACTTGTTCCTGTTTTTAATTATAATATGAATGACATACGTAATCTGCTAACACCATTATTCTAGGAAGGGGCCATGAACTCTTCAGGAAAAGTTTTAACGATATTTCTAGTCATCATCGCGATCCTCCTCATTTCTTTAACGGCTATTTCATTGTTTTTCTTCCAAAAAGAGACCGAGCGGCGAAAGCTGAGTGAAGCGACTTTAGAAGAATTCCGGTCTGAAAAAACAAATCTGGAAGAAAGCCTTAAAGAGATCAAAAAACAGAATTTTCTCCTTCAGGAAAAAAATAAGGAAGCTGACGAGAGGGTCAATGATATGTCGGATGAGTTAGAGTTGGAAAAAGGATTGCGGGAGGAGATGAAGATCGAGACGGCCGCCCTGCAGGAGCAAATCGAAGGGATTCTTTCGGAAAAGGAAGAACTTTCCGAGGAGATCGAGGTTAAGGAGGAATTGCAGGAAAAGCTGATGGCGAACATTGAAGCTTCGGAGCAGAAGATCAAGGAATTGAGAGAGCAATTAGAAGCGGAAAAAGAACGCGTTAAAGAATTAGGCGAGCTGTATGAGAAGAAACAAGAGGAGCTGTCTGAATTAGAAAAAAAGGTATCATCGGAACCGCAGGCTGCAGAAGAACGATCTTCTTATACAGCTATTCCTGAGGAAACGGATTACTTGCCGGATGAAAATACGGACAGGCGGGTGACAAGTTTTGGTGTTGAGTTAGAAGAGATTGTTGTTATCCCCGGGGAGGCTATTGGCGGAAAAAAAATTCCTGATGTTCAGGAGGTGCCCGTCAAAGCGCCTGTGATCGTTTTTGACCGGGATTCGGAAGGGCGCGTATTGAGCGTCGATGTCGAAACAGAGTTTGTCATTGTCAGCCTCGGAGAAATGGATGGCATTGAGATCGGCGATATTTTGTCCGTCTATCGCGATAAAGACTACGTTGGCGATCTTAGAATAACGCGGCTTCAGCCCGAGATGGCCGCGGCTGACCTGGTTCCGCCGTTCTCGATCAAAGGGGTTCAGAAGAACGATCAAGTCAAAGCGAAATAATGATCCTTACCGTTAAGCCCGCATTCTTTTTAAAAGGAAAAGTTCAGCTTCCGGCGTCGAAATCCTATTCGATCCGAGCCTTCATGATCGCCGCTTGCGGCGGGCGCTCCACCGTTATGAATCCTTCCAATTGCGATGATGCCAAAGTAGCGATACGGGTCATAAGATTTTTGGGCGCTCAAGTTAAAGAAGTGAAAAGAGGCCCGATGGCGCATTGGGAGATCACCGCCAATAGGCAAAGATCCCAACTTTCCAAAATAAGCGTCAAAGAATCCGGAACCGTCTTGCGGTTTCTCTTGCCGCTTCTTGCTTTGCGCGGGAAAAATGTGGTTGTCGTCGGAGAGGGGACTTTGCGCGGGCGCCCGAATCTGTTTCTAACGAAAACCCTGCGCGCGATGGGGGTCAATATCAAAGGGCAGGGGAAGGATGAGAGCATTCCCATTGAGTTCAAAGGCGGCACGTTGCGCGGAGGAAACGTTACGATTGACGGAAGTTTAAGCTCCCAGTTCGTCTCGGCTCTATTGATCGCGTCTCCGCAACTTGCGCAGGATACCCGGTTGACATTGCAGGGAAGGCGTTTAGTCTCGACGGACTATATTACAATGACCTGTCAGGTCCTTGAGCAAAGCGGGATCAAGATCGGAAAAAAAGGGGTAAGGAACTACCAGATCAAAGGAAAACAGGAATTTAAGGGGCTGAAGAATTTTACCGTTCCTTCCGACTATGGCTTAGCCGCTTTTCTCTTGGCCGCCGCGGCTCTGAATAACTCTGAGATCACGCTTAACGGCAATCTCAGGGACGAATTAGTTCAGGCTGATGGCCATATTCTTTCCTTTCTTGATCGGATGGGCGTCAATCTTTACAAGACACCGAGGTCCATACAGACCAAAGGGCCGTTTGAATTAGTCGGTGGTAATTTTTCTTTAAGAAATTGTCCCGACCTGGTTCCGATCATGACCATTCTGGCCCTTTTTGCGCGGGGACGGACACGGTTGTACAACATCGGTCACGCGCGGGTCAAAGAATCCGACCGTATTACCGACCTTAGAACAGAACTTCTTAAAGTGGGAGCAAAGATCACTGAGAAGCGAGATGAACTTGTCATCGATCCCCAGGACAAATATAAGAACGACCGCTTATTAGACCCTCACAAAGATCACCGATTAGCCATGGCGTTTTGTGTTCTAGGATTAAAACTTGGTGTCCGTGTTAATGATATAGAATGCACGCACAAGTCTTATCCGGATTTCGTCCGGCATTTTAAGGCGATTGGCGCTGTTGTTCACAAAAAATAATAAACCATATCTTTGTATTTTTAATATTTATTTTAAGTGCATAAAAGAATTGCCTATCAGGCAAGGTCGTTAGAAATTGTTTGACAGGCATTTCCTTTTCATA
>JAGLMJ010000056.1 GCA_023140095.1 Candidatus Omnitrophota bacterium
ATATGCAAAATCAAAAACATGCCCTCCGCTTTAGTCTCGTTACGCTGACTCTTTTATCCTGCCTTTTTGTGTTTTCCGTTAAACTGCTGCTGATCCAAGTTTTTAATTCCTCGCATTTAGGGAACCTCGCGCAGAAACAGCATAATTATTTTGTCGAGCTTGAACCTGTTCGCGGGACGATCTATGACCGCAACTCGCGGCCGCTGGCGTTTAACGTGCCGGTCTATTCTCTTTTTGCGAATCCTCGTTCGATGTCCGAGGAAGAAAAAACGGAAGCGATAGAACAGCTCGCGTCTGTACTCGGCCTTGAACCTGATTTTCTTCGGGAACGTTTAGTCCGGGATAAATATTTTGTTTGGCTTAAGCGTAAATTATCCTCGGATCTTGCCGGCCAGATCAAGAAAATGAAGATCAAGGGGATCGGTTTCCGACGGGAAAGCAAGCGGTATTATCCGAATGGCAGCCTCGCCGCTCATGTGATCGGTTTTGCCGGGACGGACAATATGGGGCTTGAAGGATTGGAGCTCTCCTACAATAAATATCTTAAGGGAAAAGAGGGGAAGATGCAGGTTCTGCGCGACGCCCGGCAGAGGCAGTTGCAGATGGGGGAAAGTTTCTTGCCGCCGCGGGACGGATTTCATCTTGTTTTAACCATCGATGAAACGATTCAATATATCGCGGAGCGCGCGCTTTATAAAGCCTATAAAAAGCATGATGCCAAGGCAGCTAGCATTATTGTTATGGATGTTGAGACCGGGGAAATACTTGCCTTGGCCAATCAGCCTACCTATGATCTGGACAATGTTGCGCAAAGTAATATTGAGAATCGGACGAACCGGGCGATCAGCTATGTTTATGAGCCGGGTTCTGTTTTTAAGATCATTACTGCCGCCGCGGCTTTAGAGGAAGATATTTTTACTGAAGAAGATAAAATCTATTGTGAGAACGGCAAGTATCGCATTGCTAATCATATCTTAACGGACCACCGCGAACATGGAACGCTGGCCTTCAAGGATGTTTTCGGCCTTTCAAGCAATATTGGAGTTGCCAAGATCGCCCAAAAAATCGGTCCGGACAATGTGTATAAGTACGGACAGAGGTTTCGTTTCGGTATTCCTACAGGGATCGACCTCAACGGAGAGGTGAGCGGCTGGTTAAAGGATCCATCTCAATGGTCAAAGACAACGATCGGGGCGATCCCGATCGGTTATGAGGTGACAGTGACGCCTTTGCAGCTTGTTTGCGCCATTTCATCAATTGCAAATGAAGGGGTGTATATGCGGCCATTTGTGGTAAAATACGTCAAAGATAACCATGGTCAGCATATCAAATCCTTTGAGCCGCAAATTGTCGATAGAGCAGTCAGTTCCGATACGGCAAGGCGCGTTAAAGAAATTCTCAAGGGAGTTGTTGAGACAGGAACAGGGAAAAGAGCCCAGATCAAAGGTGTCGAGGTCGCCGGTAAGACTGGAACAGCGCGTAAAGTCATAGATGGAAAATATGTTCGCGGAAAATATTATGCGAGTTTCATGGGATTTGCGCCTGCCGATCATCCCCGCTTAGCGGCGGTTGTTGTTTTTGACCAGCCGCATCCAAGCTACTTTGGCGGTACTGTTTCGGCGCCGGTTTTTCAGGAAGTAATGAGCGATGCGTTAAAATACCTTAAGATCTCCGAATAGAAAAAAATGATTGGAATTATATGAAATTAAATGAATTATTAGACGGTATATATACCGGGGAAATTGAAGAGCGTTTTACACAGACAAAAATTCTTTCCGTTAGTTGTGATTCACGCAAGGCTATGATGGGGGGTATTTTTGTTGTGTTCAAGGGATTCTCGTGTGATGGATCGGATTTTATTGAGGAGGCGGTTAAAAAAGGGGTTTTTGCTGTCGCGACAAGTGATGATATTGAACATCTTCAAAGGAAATATGAAAATGTCTACTTTATAAAGGTGGATGATCCTCAGGAATTTCTACAGGGTGTTGTTCTTAAACTTTTCGGGAATCCGTCGGAGGATGTGAAAACTATCGGGGTTACAGGAACCAATGGAAAAACAACGGTGGCATATTTAGTTGAGGCGATTATCAATGAAACCAAAAAAGAGTGCGGCGTGATTGGCACGATCAATTACCGTTTATCCGATAATATTATTCCGGCGCGACAGACTACGCCGGGCTTTATCGATAACCAGCATTTCTTAACGGGATTAGCCTGGCAGGACGTTCCCTATTGTGTGATCGAGGTTTCATCGCATGCTTTGACGCAGGATCGGGTTCACGGCATCGATTTTAAAACAGCCATCTTCACTAACTTGACCAGTGACCACCTTGATTATCATCAGACCACGGAAAATTATTTTGAGGCTAAGTCGAGACTGTTTACAGGATTAGCTCCCGAGGCAACGGCCGTTATCAATACGGATGATTCGTATGGACGCCAACTGCTGGCCATGACCAAAGCCAAGATCGTTACGTACGGTATTGAACATCAGGCGGATGTTATGGCTAAAGACATCCAATTAGACATGTTGGAGAGCCGGTTTACTTTGACCTGTGCTGATGGCGACATTGAGATCCAGTCAAATTTGATCGGAATGTACAATATCTATAATATCCTTGCTGCTGTTTCTGCTTGCATTGCCGAGAAGCTGGATCTCGATACTATAAAGAGGGGGGTTGCGAATTTAGGTTTTATTCCCGGGCGCCTGGAAAGGGTTGACTATGGCCAGGACTTCTCGGTTTTTATTGACTATGCGCATACTCAGGACGCGCTTGAGAATGTTCTTAAGGCCATCCGTCAGGTCAGTCAAACGAAAATTATCCTTGTCTTTGGTTGCGGCGGCGACCGCGATCGGTCAAAGAGGCCTCTGATGGGGCAAGTGGCGGGACGATTAGCGGATCTTTCTATTGTAACAAGCGACAATCCCAGAAGTGAAGACCTGCAGTCCATCATTAACGAGATCGTTCCCGGATTTGATCAAGACAATTATAAAGTGATTGTCAATAGAGAAGAGGCGATTGGAGAAGCGATTAAGGAAGCTAAAGCCGACGATATGGTTCTCATCGCAGGAAAAGGGCATGAAACGTATCAGGTTCTTGCTGACGGAAAGGTCGATTTTAATGAACGGGAGATTATTGAAAAATTTTTGAAATGTTAACGGTTGAAGAAATTAAAAAGGCTACGAGAGGGACATTTGTTCAAGGATCAATAGTATCGACGGTAACCGGTGTTTCGATCGATTCGCGCAAGATAGGGAAGGGAAATGCTTTTATCGCGATCAAGGGCGAACGGTTCGACGGGCATGATTTTATCCGGAAGGCCGTGCGCAATGGCGCGACGGTGGTCATCAGTTCCAAAAAGATTGTTTGCGCGCGTGACGTAACGGTCATTGGCGTGAAAGACACTACCAAGGCGCTGGGTCAGATCGCGGCATGGCATCGGCAACGGTTTAGCATTCCGGTCGTTGCGATAACAGGAAGCACTGGCAAGACGACGACCAAGGAGATGATCGCCTCGGTTCTGGCGAAGCGTTTTAAAGTCCTTAAGAATGTCGGAACAGAGAATAATCAATACGGTGTTCCGTTAACCCTTCTTAAACTGAAGGCCTCCCACCAGGTCGCTGTCCTTGAACTTGGGACCAATCAACCCGGGGATATTCGCTGGTTAGCAAAGATCGCCAGTCCGACCATGGGTATTTTTATGAATGTCGGCGAGTCGCATCTGAAGGGATTAAAAACTCCGGCGGGAGTTCTCCGGGAAAAAGCGCAATTGATCAAATACATGGAGCCTGGTGGTGTTGTGATTTTAAATGGTGATGACCGCTATCTGGCAACTCTGCCGAAAAAATATAAAAAGCAGAAAATGATTCGATTTGGACGCGGTAAAAAAGCTGATCATAGAGCCGACGATGTCGTTGTTCGGGATAACCGGAGCCTTTATTTTAAGGTGCGTCGACATGTATTTAAGATTAACAGTCCGGCGACGCACAATGTTTATAACGCCCTAGCGGCAATTTCTTGTGGTCGGGTGTTTAAAATTCGATATAATGATATTACTTCCGTTTTAAGCCGTTTTCCCTTTCTTTGGGGACGCCAGGAGATCAGGAAGATCGGTCAATTCTGGCTTATTGATGACACCTATAACGCGAATCCGGTTTCGTTAAAAAGTGCTATTAGCACTTTGGACACATTACACATAAAGGGGAAAAGGATCGTTATTTGCGCGGATATGTTGGAACTCGGACCGCGTTCTGTCGCGTTGCATCGGTCTGCAGGAGAAATGATCGGAAGATCCCACGCGGATATTGTTTTGACGACTGGCCGCCACGCGCGGCACATCACGCACGAATTAAAACGGGCTAAAGGGAGCATCACCGCCTTGCATTGCAGTGATACGAACGAAGTACGCAAGAGGTTAAAAAAGTTTTGTCATCCCGGCGATGCCGTTCTTGTTAAGGGATCGCGGGGCATGCATATGGAACGGATCGTTACTTTCCTCAACACGCATTTTAAGAATTTTTCGTAAAGGCATATGTTTTATTATCTATCTGAATTCAGGCATATTTTCTCCGGGTTCAATCTCTTCCGGTATATTACGTTCCGGACTGCTATGGCGGGCCTGACAACTTTTCTGTTATGCGTTGTTTTTGGGCCGTTTATCATTGAACGATTAAAAAAGATGAAAGTTCGGGAAATTTCTAAAAGAGAGGACTGCCCCGACCTCGATCCGTTTCACATTCCGAAAGAAGGAACCCCGACGATGGGGGGCGTTTTTATTGTTGCTAGTATTCTTTTGTCTGTCTTTTTGTGGGCTGACCTTGGGAGCCGTTATATTCTTCTGACGGCCTTTACGTGTTTTTCGCTTGCAATTCTCGGGTGGGTTGACGATTACGTCAAGTTAACGCAAAAAGGGCGGCGCGGATTGACGAAGCGCACCAAACTGGTCTGGGAGATCATGATTGGATGTTTTATCGGTAGCTATGTTTATTTTAATCCTGATACGTCGACCAAAATCGACCTTCCGTTCTTCAAGAATGTCATTTGGGATGTCGGCATATTCTATATTCCTTTTGCCGCGATTGTTGTCATAGGAACGTCGAACGCGGTCAATCTGACCGATGGGCTCGATGGGCTAGCGATCGGATGTGTTTTGATTGTTGGATTAACCTTGGCGGTCTTAAGCTATATTACGGGCCACTTGGCGTTCAGCGAATATCTTTTTATTCCCTTTATCTCCGGGGCGGGGGAGTTGGCTGTTTTTTGTTCGGCGATCATGGGCGCGAGTTTAGGTTTTTTATGGTTCAACTGTCATCCGGCGACGGTTTTTATGGGCGACGTCGGGTCATTGTCGCTCGGTGGGACACTAGGGGTGATCGCGGTTTTGATTAAAAAGGAATTGCTGCTCGTTATCGTTGGCGGGATCTTTGTGATCGAGGCGGTATCTGTCATCTTGCAGATTCTTTCGGTTCAACTGCGCGGCAAAAAAATATTTAAGGTTTCACCACTGCACCATCATTTGCAATTATCAGGTTGGAAAGAGTCAAAGATCATTATCCGTTTCTGGATCATTGCGATCATTCTGGCACTTATTACATTAATGACGTTAAAGATCAGATAACATCTATGGAAGGAAAGGTCATATCAAATGGACATTGCAGGTAAAAAAATTGTTATTATCGGCGCAAAGCGAAGCGGAATGGCGCTAGCGCGGCTAGTGACTTCGTTAAACGGAAAGGCGGGTATCTCCGAGCGGGGGCCGGAAGATTGTGTGACTCAGGAATTTAAAGACTGGGCGTTTGATCACGATATTGCCTCAGAATTTAATGGCCACACGCAGGAATTCGTTGAGGATGGGGACCTCGTGGTCTTAAGCCCGGGTGTGCGTTTTGACGCGCCGCTTGTTCAATGGGCCAGGGATAGGGAAATTCCCGTCTTAGGAGAGATTGAGTTTGCCTCGCAGTTCTGTACGAAGCCGATCATTGCGGTGACAGGAAGCAATGGTAAGACCACGGTCGCAACTCTCACCCGCGATATTCTTGAGCATGCTGGTCACAAGGTATGCTTATGCGGGAATGTCGGTTTTCCGTTCTCAGGGTTCGTCCTTGATCTTGACGATAAAGATCTCGTCGTCCTCGAGATCAGTTCCTTCCAATTGGAATCTGTACTTGATCCTGACTCGTCGCCGAGGACACATTCGGACGAGTACCTCAGAGCCGAGGGGTTCAGTCCTCACATTGCGGTTATTTTGAATTTTAGCCAGAACCATCTCGACCGGCATAAAGACCTTCAGGAATATCTCGACGCGAAGAAGAGGATCTTCCTAAACCAGGGGCCGGATGATTTCGCTGTCCTGAATTATAACGATCCGCAGTTAAAGGCCCTGGCGGTAGAAGTAAAGTCGCGGGTGGTTTACTTTGACTCTCCGACGGATAATGAAGAAAGGATAGATCCCAACCATTCGGCCGTCGAGGAGGTTGGGCGGATCCTCGGTGTTAATAAGGAGCGCTGCCGGGAAGTTTTTAAAGAATTCAAAGGGGTTGAACACCGGTTGGAAAAAGTACGCGATCTCAACGGCATTGATTTTGTCAATGATTCTAAGGCGACGACGGTCGAGGCCGCAAGGTGGGCGTTAGGAAGGATCGATAGGCCGGTTGTCATGATTTGCGGCGGGCGGGATAAGAATATTGATTTCTCTGTCTTAGCGGAACCCGTGCGGCAGAAGGTGAAAAAGATCTACGCGATCGGAGAGGCGAGGCAGAAGATCCGTCAGGCCTTTGATGCGGTGACTGGCTTTGAAGAATGCGATGGGTTAGAAGAGGCGGTGGTTAAGGCGCGGCAAAGCGCGTCCGAAGGGGATTGTGTTCTCTTAAGCCCGATGTGCGCGAGTTTTGATATGTTCAATGATTTTGAGCATCGCGGCCTCGTGTTTAAAGAAATTGTTGGTCGACTAAAATAATATGCGTGATATTCGAATATCTATAGCTGTTATTGTTACTCTGCTGGTCAGCCTCGGGATCGCAATGATCTACAGTTCAAGCGGGATTTACGCGCTTCAGGAGTTAGGGGATAAGACTTATTTTCTAAGCCGGCATTTGTTGTTTTTGTTCATTGGTTTAATGGCGGTCTTTGCGATTATGGCATTGGATTACCGTGACTTACAAGCAGTGGCGAAACCGATCCTTTTGTTGGTCATTGCATTGCTCGTTCTCGTGCTTATCCCGGGCATTGGGAAATCCATTTTTGGAGCTCGACGCTGGTTTAAGATAGGGCCGTTCCATTTTCAGCCTTCCGAGTTTGCTAAGCTGGCCGTATTGATTTATGTCGCTGATTTTTTGGCGCGAAAGCAGAATAAGATCAAGGATTTCCGGGAAGGGTTCCTGCCTCTCATTATCATTTTATGCCTTCTTTGCTTGCTGATTGTTAAACAGCCAGACTTGGGGAACTCTTTGCTAATTGCGGTGATCATTCTGATCATGATGTTTACGGCCGGAGCAAGAATTCTGCATATTAGTATCCTGGCGTTGTTGGCCGCGCCGGTCTTGTTCGTTTTGGTTGTCTGCGTTGACTATCGTTGGAGACGCATTGTCGCGTTTCTGGATCCGTGGAAAGATGCTCAGGGTGTCGGCTTTCAGCTGTCGCAATCTCAGA
>JAGLMJ010000057.1 GCA_023140095.1 Candidatus Omnitrophota bacterium
TGGAGAGACTGAGGAAACAATGAAAAAGACATTGGATTTTGCGATTGAGCTTGACCCTGATGAAGTACAGTTCAACATCACTACAGTCTATCCGGGCACAAAGATGTGGGAATGGGCTGAGAAAAATGATTGTATCAAAACAAGAGACTGGTCTAAATATAATGTCTCAGATATTGTAATGGAACTTCCGACAGTAAACAGTGAGATTGTAAAAAAGTATTATCACCTGGCTCACAAAAGATTTTATCTAAGACCAAAAATAATATTAAGACGAGTGATGAAAATAAGAAGCATAACACAACTTAAACAAGAGATGCAGGGAGCGCTTGCTGTATTTGGATCCTGATTAAAAAGGAATATATTGATATAAATATATTAAGATGACTGCAGAAGAAGAAAACCTGAAAATAATGAAAAATGTTGATAATTATAATAAATGGATATATGACAACATAAAAAAGCATCTTGGAAAGAACATACTTGAAGTGGGGGGAGGCATGGGTGCAATGACAGGATTTCTTATTAGGGATAGGGCTGTTGTCAGCACAGATGTTTCAAAGAAACATATTGAAACATTGAAAAAAAGGTTTTCTGGCAAGGGTTATAAGGCTCAGTTAATTGACTTATCAGAAACCACAGATAGTATTGAAGGACATGGATTTGACACCGCAGTATGCATTAATGTGCTGGAACATATAGGAGATGATATGAACTGTTTGAAAAATATGTATAAACTGCTTAATGATAATGGAAAGATTGTGCTTGTACTGCCAGCTTTTCCATTTGCTTTTGGCACAATTGACAAATCAGACAATCATTACAGAAGATATGATAAAAAGATAATACCAAAATTGGAAAAGATAGGTTTTAAAATAATAAAAAGCAAATATATGAACTTGCCTGGACTAATAGGATGGATATGGCATGGAAAAATCTTAAAATTACAAGTGCACAAGCAAGGTGATCTAAGCCTTTTTGATAAATTAGTACCATTGTTTGCATTTTGTGAAAGAGTAGTGCCTTTTTTACCTGGACTTTCATTAATAGTCATTGCTGAAAAAAAGGGGGGAATTGAAGAAGAAAAAATTGAGAAAAAATGATATTGACAATAATCTTTTTTTTTGTAATGATGCTTGGAATGGGATTTTCCCTGTGCTATCTTCTTAAACTTAAGTTTGATGATGAATTTGAAAAGATAATAATGTATATTGGTCTAGGGCTTGGCACGTTTGTTGTTGTCGCATCAATGATCCACATATTGCATATCCCTATTGATTGGAAAATATTTCTTGGAATATCTGTGATAGTTCCAGTAATTGCTTTTGTTAAAAATGGTTTTAAGTTTGGGATAAAAGAGATAAAGATCACAAAATCTACCATCTATACAATTGGTGCAATTTGTTTGTCATTGCTGCTGCTGCTTGTATATCTTAAAGGAGCATTTGGATACCCTTACATGGAAAATGATGATTCCTGGATGCATGCATATGGGGCAAAGTATATTGCAGTTGAAAAAACTGCATGGGATAATGATATCATGGATTTCAAATACAGTGATCCTTATCCGCCAAGCTATGACATATTGATGGCAATACTCCACCAGACAAATAATTCTATGCAATGGACACTTAAATTCTTTAACTCACTTATTGTTGCCTTAGGTATTGTGTTTTTCTATTTTTTTGCTGTGAGATTCATGAAAAGCAGAAAAAAAGCATTAGCTGCAACATTTGTGCTGACAATGCTACCATGTTTTATGAGCCATTTCATATGGGCGCAAACTCTTGCATTAGTATTGTTCTTTCCTGCATTCTATTGCTTTGAAAGAGATGGAAAATGGTGGATTGCAGGAGCAATGATGGTAGCAAGCGTACTATTAGGACAGCCTTCAACAGCTGTATTTTTAGTGATAATGGGCAGCATATACTGGATTGGAAATATTGTAGTGGGATCTTTTGGCAAACAAAAAAGAGTTATTTTAATGCTGATTGGAGGAGGAATTATTGCAGGAATATTCTGGAGTACAATGTTTATGACTTATGGATTATCTGGCACATTGGAAGGAATGGGATTTTCTACAGGACTCTTTGACCCAGAAGATGCTGGAAATGCAGACACATCAGGAGGAATTGTATATAGCTTAAAGGATTATATGATTGCCCCTCTTGCTTCAAAAATGGACCAGCCAACAGGGATAGGAGTAATGGTGTTCTTACTAGTATTATTTACTGTATGGATGCTGTTTATGAATTACAAGAAAATGCTGAAGAATGGATATCTGTTGGTTTCGATTGTCTGGCTTGTGGTGATTTTCCTGGGAACAGAAGGAAATGCATTACCTTTCAAGCTTTTTCCCCACAGATTATGGGCATTCTTAGCAATACCTGTTGCCCTACTGGCTGGAGAAGGAATAATAATAATTGCAAAATCCTTCAAAGGAAAAATAAGGACTGGTGTAGTTGTATTGATCCTTATAAGCATCAGTGGATTGTATCCTTTGATTGGAAGTGATCTTCAAGGGAGTTTACTGGGAGATTTTAATAAGCTAACATCAGGCACTCCAAAATATTTTGTCGAGACTTCAATGTGGCCTTCGGGATACCATATTAGAGGACCTGAAGAGATACAAGGATTTGCATGGCTGAAAACATTGCCACCAGACACAAAAGTCTTCTTATATACACCTTATGTTGATTCATTCATAATTGGATTTGATAAATTCAGCTGTAGTTGGTGTGAAGAAATATTTGAATTCAGAAAAGAGTTGATTGATAAAGATCTGGATGAAGTACATAAATTCCTTAAAGAGAATGATTATGAATATACAATTATTTCAGGGATGAGCTTTCGGCATATGGCACAGGAATGGGGACAGAACAAAAGCCAGGAACATATAGATCGATTGTTGCAGGATCTGCAGAATTCTACAAAGTTCATGCCAGCATTCCAGACACAGGCAGCAATTGTGCTGAAAGTTGTATAGATTTATTATAAAATATTCTGTGTATAATTCAAAAGAACCTATTTAATAGAAGATGGCAAGAGTGACTCTAGATCAGATGGACCCTGAGTAATCTCCAACCTCACCTGATAACCATAAGATCCAATAGCTGGAACTGGTGCTTTAGTTAAATATGAATTAAATGCTCCAATCAGTTCTTTTGTTTGTGGATGATAAATACAATGAATTTCAAATTTATAAGAAAAAGAATTTTAGTAAACGGTTTTTACCAAAAGATTTTAAATTTAACCTTGAAACAGAGTTACCCATCACAGATGGTAAAATTCATTTTGTAAGACTTGTTAATGAAAAAGGATATATTAAGGTCCTTAATGAAAACTTTTACATAAACAAAGATCTTAGTTTTGAATATGTTTGGGCGACCATTTTCACCAAAGAACAAAGTCTTAAATTTTATTATCAAGAAACCAAAGAATCTGAAAAAGAACAAATAAAAACTGTAACGTACAAACTGAGGGAGTCCGTAAAAGATAGGGTTCCCGTTAAAGACTTTTGTTAAAGTGCATACGATGTCATAACACAGCTAACGCCCTTAAGAAGTGTCGACTATGTCATGAAATTTGCCATCTAGAGTCTATGGTCTGCCATACTTCTTCAAATACACCATCAATATCGAGATCGCCGCGGGCGTGACCCCGGAGATCCTGTTGGCCTGGCCAAGGTTCATGGGCGCGAAATCTTTAAGTTTCTGGCGTATCTCTATCGACAAGCTCGGGATAATGTCGTAATCAATATCGGCGGGGATCCTGATCTTTTCGATATGCTTGAACCGCTCAATATCTTTTAGCTGGCGGTTAATGAACCCTTCATATTTAATTTCATACTCTACTTGGTCAACGATCTGTCGGGATAAATTCTTTAGATCTCCGTCGAAAGGCGCGATCATCGCGTAATGAACTTCGGGCCTTTTAAGGATATCGCTTAACAGCGTCGGTTGGCGCAATGGCGTGGTTTTTACCGAAATAAGCTTCTCATTGAGCACCGAGCCCGGAAAGACGCGCGTGGACCTTAGATGCTCTATTCTCTCACGGATCAGTTTATACTTTTCTTCAACGCTCCTGTAGGTCTCTTCACTTAACAGGCCTAACTGCCGGCCATACCCGGCCATCCGGTGATCCGCGTTACCCTCGCGGACAATAAGCCGGTATTCCACTCGGGAGGTGAACATCCGGTAAGGCTCTTCGGTCCCTTTGGTCACAAGATCGTCGATCAAAACCCCGATATAAGATTCATCGCGCGCCAATATGAAAGGCTCTTTATTCTTCACGCCCAGAGCCGCATTAATACCGGCCATGATCCCCTGGGCCGCCGCCTCTTCATAACCGGTCGTCCCGTTGATCTGTCCAGCGAGAAACAGCCCCTCGATCTTTTTTGTCCGCAAAGAAGCATTTAATTCGGTGGCCGGGACCACGCCGTGCTCGATCGAATACCCGTTCCGGTTGATCTTCACGCGCTCGAGCCCCTTGATCGAATGAACCATTTCCTCCTGCACGTCCGCCGGCAGCCCCGTCGATATCCCGTTGGGATAATATTCATCCGTGTCCAGCCCTTCGGGCTCCAGAAATATCTGGTGGCTGGATTTTCCGCCGAACTTCTTTAATTTATCTTCAATGGAAGGGCAATAACGCACTCCTGTCGCCTGGATCTGTCCCGAATACATCGGCGAGAGATGCATGTTCGCCTCGATGATCTGATGGGTCCTCTTATTCGTATTCGTAATATAGCAAGGAAGGAGTTTCTGGTCCGGAGGGATCAGCGGCGTGCGGAAGGAAAAAGGGACCGGGCGTTCATCTGAATACTGGCTCTCTAGTTTAGCAAAATCGATGGTCGTCCCGTCTAATCGCGGCGGCGTTCCTGTCTTAAAAAGCAATACTTCAAAACCTAGATCACGAATATTATCGGCAAGACGGGTTGAGCTTGGCTCTTCGATCCGGCCCCCAAAGATGATCGTCTTCCCTATATGGATGCGCCCGTGAAGAAATGTCCCGGCGGTGACGACCACGCTCGAACATTTGATCTTCTCTCCCTTTTCTGTCTTAATTCCAACGATCTTGCCGTTCTTAACCAAAAGCTCATTGACTTCATCTTCTAAAACCTCAAGGCCGTTCTGGTTGCGGACAATATCCTGCATATACGATTTATAGCGCTTGCGGTCGGACTGGCACCGGGAAGACCACACCGCCTGGCCCTTGGACACGTTAAGTTGCCGGAACTGAATTCCGGTCCGGTCGGCGGCGATCCCCATTTCCCCGCCAAGGGCATCGATCTCCTTGACAAGCTGGCCCTTTCCGACACCGCCAATGGCCGGATTGCAACTCATCTGGCCGATCGTGTCCAGAAAAAAGGTCACCATAAGAGTCGAGCATCCCATCCGGCTCGCCGCAAGGGCCGCTTCAACACCGGCATGGCCGCCGCCTATAATTACGCAGTCGTAGTTTTTCATAATATAAAAAAGGCATCCGAACCCCCGGGGTTCGGATGGTTACTATTAGGGCGCCTTTTTGGATTGACCGAAATCGTTATAACGTAACGTGAAAAGGAAGTTTTGTCAAGAAGTCGGCAATAGTGAGGATGTTACGCGTGGCATGGCCCGCACGACTCGCGGACAACCAGTTCAGGAGCAAGAACAACCTTCTTTTTGACCTTGTCCTTTCCGGACATGATCGAACTTAGCAGATGGACAGAATCCTCCGCCATTTTAAAGAGAGGCTGTTTGATCGTTGAGAGCGCAACCGAACTAAACAGGCAGGCGGGATTATCATCAAAGCCGATGATCGAAATATCTTCGGGGATCCTCAAGCCTTTTTCCATAATGACCGTGACCGCTTCCAGGGCCATGTCGTCGCTAGCCGCGAATATCGCTGTCGGCGGTTCGGGAAGTTCAAGAAAAGATTGGGCCGCCGCGCGGGCGCAGCGCCTGGAATAGTCCCCCCTGTAAAGATACTCCTCGGGAAGATCAACATTCTTCTCTTTTAAGAATTTCTTAAAGCCTTCCAAACGGTGCGATCCGGCCTGCGTATTGAGGTTCCCGGTTATCGTCGCGATCCTTTTATGCCCCAAGCTCACCAGATAATCCGCGGCGATCCGGCCGCCCTTTTTATTGTCAACGGCAATATAGTTAACGTTAAGATCATCAACTTTATTATTAATGATCAGGCAAGGCGTACCCAAAGCAAGCGCCGACTCGACCTGCTTCCTGTTCTCAATAACATCGGCAAAAATGATCCCGCCGACATTGCTTGTGTTGAGCGGATTGTCCCCGTTCGTGATATGAAAGACCATATCTAATCTTTTTGTCTCGCACGCATGGCCGACGCCGCGGATGAGCTCAACGGCATAAAAAGAATAAAAAATCCCCGGATAGCCGGGCATCACAAGCCCGATGGAATTATTATACCCCCTGGCTAAACGCTGGGCGCTGACATTGGGCTTGAACTTCAGGTGAGCGATGGCCTCTTCGACTTTAGCGCGGTTTTTCCTTGAAACGGTGGGAACATTGTTGATAACGCGGGAAACCGTTGTAATGGAGACTTTGACCCGGCGGGCAACATCTTCTATGCTGACTTTTTTATTATGCACGTTTGGACTGTGTTTGAATGTTCAAGGCGGGGCATCTGCGCGCCCCGCCATAGAGAAGCTTAACGGATAATATCCCCGACCCTTACATTAGACCATTGGTCTTTAAGATCAGCGGCGGAAATATCCTTTCGGACTTGAATGACTTCCAGGCGGGCAATATATTTGGAATCACGATAAACGCTTAAGGCATCCCCCAGACGGACGCCTTTATTCTCGCCGACATTCACAATGACGAAATTATTGGCCGCATTAATGCTGATGACTTTCCCGCTGAACCCGGGGGCCGTTCCGGTATTGTAGCTCATCGAACTCCCGTCGGAGCTGACAATGATGGGAGGCAATTCAACTTCGCTTGCGGAAATCCCGGATTGCGATTGGCGGATCGAGCGGTCCAGGTCATCCTTGATCTCCCAAATCTCGTCGATCTTGCTTTGAATGATCGTTTCGGTCTTCCCGAGTTTTCCTTCGATTTTATCTTTTTCCTGGCTTAAGCGGACAATGGATTTCTCAAGCGCGTTCTTCACGGAAACAAGCTGCTTGAGCTGTTGGCGCAGCTCGCTGTTCTCCACATTCAATTTTTTCGTGCGATCCGAAATAAATTTCTTATCGTTCTTTGTCCTTGCGAGCTCCAGGGAAATATTGTCGATCATATCCGCTTTATGCTGAATGGCGATCTCGACCTCTTCCTTCTCATGCTTGAGCGTATCGACTTCAAGCTTGAGGTCCTCATTAACCTGTTTTAATTCCACGACCTCGATCGATTTCGCGGATAATTCCTCTTTTAATTTCTGGATATCGATCTCAAGGGAGGCTTTCTGCTGAAGGAGCTTTGCCCAGTATTCTTCATCAACGACTTTTCCGTCCAAGGACGAAGAA
>JAGLMJ010000058.1 GCA_023140095.1 Candidatus Omnitrophota bacterium
ATATTCCGGGAAGCAGGTTTATACTACTTTCATGATAAGCGTCCCGTCCCGGTTAAAGAGATCATTTCACCTGCTCAACACGCTTTTCCTTCCGATCGCGGCCGTATTCCTTTTAGACAGGTCTTTCCTGCTGCTGTATCTCAGAGGAATCATAACGACGCCCGCTTCCGTGCTCCTTATTACGCTGCTTCATATCCCGTTTAAAGTCTATCTATTAAGCGGGATATACGGCGCGTTGATCGAGATCGTCAGCGAAGAGAATATGACGCTTCGCTTAGAAAATGTCCGGCGCAATGCAAGAGAATGCTGGGTTTATTATCTTGTTTTATCCGCCCTCCCGGTGCTCGTTTATTACATCCTGTTCTCATTCTTTCCCAAAACAAAGATCCCGTTAATATTCGCGACAGCCCATTTTGATGTTCTGGTCCTTTACGCATTCCTGATCCTGGCCGTCAGGAAAAAATACATCAAGGCCTTTAACCTGGCAAAAAGAAGGATCGCTTTAAAAAGCATGGATATCCTGGCGCTCGCCGGCCTTTATATGGTCTCTATCACGTTCTTTTATTTATTTCAAACTCCCGAGATCCAGGGTTCAAACCTGTGGCCGATACCTCTGTTCTTCTTTAAATACCTAAGCTTGCTGACATTTTTATATCTTGCGGTGCTCCTCCTGGGATCCTACCCGGAAATTAAGGAAAAGGTGACCTCTAGGCGGGAATTATTTCTTGTCAATCCCTTAGCTGGCGGAATCTTTAACGGCATTGCCTGCGCGTTCATCGACCTCTACCCTCCGCTGTTCGTCGTGCTTAAGGCGCTGACGCCCAAAACTTACGGGTTCAAAGAATTCAACCGCATTCCCTGGCATGACCGGTATTGCCGGGGAGACAAGCTCGTCGCTATTACGTGCCTTACGTCCAGCAGCGCTGAAGCCTACAAGATCGCTAAAGACTTCCGCCAGAGGGGATCAAAGGTCATTATGGGAGGGCCCCACGTAACCTATCTTCCCGACGAGGCCCTGCAATACTGCGACAGCGTCGTGATCGGCGAGGCCGAAGGCGTCTGGCGGAACGTGATCCAAGACTACGAGAACGGCACGCTCAAACAAAAATATTTCGCTGAGGCAACGCCTGAGGATTACGCGGCGGTCCATCAGGAGCTGCTCAATTCGCCGCCCGATGTCGTCAAGAGTTTTCTCGAAACAACCCGCGGCTGCAAGTTCCATTGTTATTTTTGCACGATCCCCTCGATCAGCGGGGGGAGACTAATAAAAAAAGAGCCCGAAGAGATCGTCGAACTGCTGGCGAAGGTCAAAGGAAAATACAAAGAGATCGCCTTTATTGATAATAATATTTACGCGGACCCGGCCTACGCGAAAAGACTGTTTGTGGCCATGAAGCCCCTTGGCATTAAATGGTCCGCCTCATCCTCGATCGACATCGCCCAGAACGACGAGGTCTTAAAGTTAGCCAAAGAAAGCGGGTGCAGGGACCTTTTATTCGGCTACGAGATCCTCGAGGATTCCTCCGAGAAGAAGCGGGGCGGCAAGTTCGCCATGGCAGGGAAATACGTTCAGTTCACGAAAAAGACCAAAAAAATGGGCATCGACGTCGAGGCCCGGTTCATTTTCGGCTTCGACTCGGACAGCCCCGCGACCCTGTGGAAAATGTGCCGGTTCGTTTTCGCGACGCGCCCGCTGCTGACGATCATTAACCTGCTGACGCCCCTGCCGGGGGCCGAGTGCTATTGCGATATGTTAAAGGCGAACCGCATGACCAACCTCAACTGGCGGAATTACAACATGCACTGCCTTGTCTTTAAGCATCCCACCCTAAACACCTTCCTTCTCTCTTGGGCCTCTCCGGTCCTGACCACCTTCCTTTTCTTGACGACGACAAAATTTGGCAACGTTCTTTTCCTCTTGCTTATTGTCGCCGTCACCGGCTTTTTCCTCGCCATGAACGGCGTCATTTAATAAAACAAATTAAGGTTTGTTAAGGAGAGTTCCTGCTATTACCGGATATGTTTGTACACGAAAGGCGTGTTGACGATCGCGCGGACAATGTAAAATGAAGCGGCCACGGCAAGAAGAATGGTGGCGGGATTTAAAGGATAGATAAAGCACGTCACAAAGACGGTGATGATAAAAACGCCCCAGACCGCCCGGTCCGCGAACGCGATCACATCCACTAGGGAAAAGATCTTATATTCTTGGCTGTACCATTCGCCTATTTGATAGAGCGTTTTTTTGGCAAAGAGGAACTTTTCAAAATCCTGCAAAAACAGGCAGGAACAAATACCGGCGACGATCTTCTTTTCCTTAAGATGCATATATATTCCTGCCAGTAGAGCGATCAAGCCTATGCGGATAGGAACATAGGACCCCGTTAAGATAACCGCCCCTAAAAAGATCCAAAAAAACATATAGAGCAGCCTTTGCGCGAAGGCGATCCTGTCCAGGGCGCGGTAGGACCGCCTTATGCCCTCCTCGCCGGACAAACGCTCTCGCAGCGGCGCCTGCCAAATAAGATGCGCGAACCAGCAATAAACCTGATGGTCCTTTTCGACCGTGCTCATCAAGGACTCAAAACTGGTCACTGCTTGGTCAATGGGAATAGCCATGGGATCTTTTTCTTAAAGAGCTTGCTTTATTTCTTGTTGAGAATGACTTCGGGAGAATCGGCGGTGCCGCCGGTAACCGTTACCGTGTGATAATTGGAATCGGACCTGTAATAATCCGCCCCGCGCTCAATGTACTGCTCATCGATCCTTTTCGGGGCAAAGAACCGGCAGCACACGTCTTTGGCCTTTTGAAGATCAAAATCCTTGCAGCAGTAAATGTCGATGGTGATAAAATTCTTCGGGGAAAGCGTGTGGATCACCGTTGAACTTTCGATCAAAGGGACCCAGCCGGACAATCCGGCCTTATCGGGAAAACGGACATCGTCGCTGCGGAAGATATTCGGCGGCGCCTGCTTCTCCATTCCTAATTCTTCGACGATCTCATCAAGAAATTGGTAGCATAAACTCAGGTCGTCACACACGCCTCCCTTGCATCCGTAAAGGTCCAGCAGGAGCTGATAACCAAAAACTTGTTCTTGTCTGCCTTTTTGATTACTCATAATTCTTCTTTTATACTATAAATCGCGGAAATGCGCCATTAATTTTTACCAGACAAAAAGAAACACAAATGCCAGTAAAACCGCAAAAACGAGAAAAAACCATATCACTTTTTGATTCGAATAACGGATCCGGCTGATGAATCCCTTGCCTGCCCTGCCGAGGCTTCCGCCACAAAAATGGCATAATAACGCATCCGGGTCATGGATCGGGTTCTTGCAGTTCGGGCATATGTACTCGCTCATCAATGTGGACATATTTTATCATATATAAAGTGCCTCTCGCATATTTATTTGCATTTTTTGACCAAATCCTCTAGAATGAACTTCACAAGACAGAAAAAAGAACTATTCTATTATGAATATCATATTAAACGGAAAACCAAAAGAACTCCCCGATCCATTAGGTCTCAAATCGCTCGTTGAGCGATCCTGCAAGGACAAATCTCCTGTCATCGCAGAGCTCAACGGAGAGATCATTAAGCTTCCGCAGCGGGAAGAAACCGCGCTTAAAGAAGGCGACGTGGTCGAACTCGTCAGTTTTGTCGGGGGGGGATAACATCGTACTTCGTATATTGTGTCTGTTGATACAAAACACGAAGTACAAAACTATTATGACAACTATCAATACAACTATGCAGGACTCGCCACTTACCATCGCTGGAAAAACCTTTACGAGCCGTTTTATGCTCGGGACCGGCAAATTTAAGAATAAATCCGACGTCGCAGAAAGCATCACGGCATCAGGCGCAGAGATCGTTACCGTTGCTTTAAGGCGCATTGATGTCGAGCGCCATGAAGAGAACATTCTCGAATATATTCCTGAAGGAATAACGCTTCTGACAAATACCTCAGGAGCAAGAAACTCTCAGGAGGCCGTGCGCATTGCCCGCTTGGCAAGAGAATCCGGATGCGGGAACTGGGTCAAGATCGAAGCGATCAACGACAGTAAATATCTTCTGCCGGATAATAACGAAACGATCAAGGCGACCGAGATTCTATCCGCCGAAGGGTTCGTTGTCCTTCCCTATATGTTCCCAGATCTTTATACCGCCCGCGCCCTCGTCAAAGCAGGTGCCGCCGCGGTCATGCCTTTAGGATCCTTGATCGGGAGTAATCAGGGTTTAAAAGCCAAAGAATTTATCAAGATCCTTATCGATGAGATCGACGAAGTGCCTATTATCGTCGACGCGGGAATCGGCGTTCCCTCTCACGCCGCCGAGGCCATGGAAATGGGCGCAGACGCCTGTTTAGTCAATACAGCAGTCGCGACCGCCGAGAATCCCGCCGGTTTAGCTGAAGCCTTTTCTTTAGCGATCCGATCGGGCCGGTTGGCTTACCTGAGCGGGGGCCCTCAAGCGCAAGAAACAGCTGATCCCTCTTCCCCTTTAACGCATTTCCTCTACGAACATGATCGCTCTTCCTGACATAAAAGATATTCTGTCCAATAATGACCCGGTGTTCCTCGAGGGCCTGGCCCGTCGAAGCCAGAAGATCACGCGGCAATATTTCGGCCGCGCGGTCTCTCTGTATGCGCCTCTTTATTTATCCAATTATTGCAGCAGCCATTGCACCTATTGCGGCTTTCAAAGCAAGAACCGTATTGCCCGCATCCGCTTAACACCGCCGCAAATGCACGCAGAAATGAAAGCCGTCGCCGATACCGGCATTGAAAGCATCCTGCTTCTTACCGGCGAATCCTACAAGGCCACCCCGCTGGCCTACTTAAAAGAAACCACAGTGATCGCCAAACAATACTTTACGAATATCAGCATGGAAGTCCATCCAATGGAGACTCAAGAGTACCGTGAATTATTTTTATCGGGGGTCGACGGCATTACGGTCTATCAGGAAACGTATGCCCGGGACCGTTACAAAGAGGTCCACCTTTCCGGCAAAAAAAGCGATTATGATTACCGGCGGGATACGCCGCAGCGCGCCGCCCGGGCGGGCATGCGCACGATTTCCATGGGGATCCTTTTAGGATTATCCGACGCTGCCAGGGACCTTTTATCCCTTTACGAACACCTGCGCTGGATGGAAAAACATTTTCCCGGCGTGGAATACAGCCTCTCTTTCCCGCGGCTGCGCAAGATCAAGGGACGCGCCTTCGCCATCTGCAACGTCGGCGACCTTGACCTTATTAAGATCCTTTGCCTGACGCGCATTCTCTTTCCGCGCGTGGGGCTTAATTTATCGACGAGGGAAGCCCCGGCCCTGCGCAACCACGCGCTTGAGTTCGGGATCACGCGCATCTCTGCCGGTTCGAACACGTCCGTCGGAGGATATCATTTAAAAACGGCCGAGGAACAAGAGCCTCAATTTGATATTGAAGACCAGCGGTCTGTGGAAAGAATCGTGCGATATCTGAAAGCCAAGGATTTTGATCCGGTTTTTACGGACTGGCGGGCGATTGAAAACAGCGTTTAGGGTACGGAATTAAGGGAACACGAGACTTAATTAATTAAGTCTCATGTTCCCTTAATTATCCTATACTTTAATACAGCGAGAACCGGAACTTGAAACTCGCCTTCAGTTCTTCAAAGGCCTTGCGCTGTTTATTGAATTTATCCGGATGTGCGGAGTATTGTATTTTATAGAATACGCTGTTATCCGTGACCATATAGAATTCCAGGACCAACGCCGGCGTCTTCTTATCGTGATAAACGACCCATTCGGATATCTGATCATCTAACTTGATCTCTCCCTTATCCATGACCTTATAACCGCTCTTTTTGATCGAATGAAGAATCTCTGGAAATTCATCTGCAATCCATATGGGCGAGGTTAATTTCTTCGTGAATATGGAAATATAGACATCCGGTATTTCGTGTTTGATGTTTATCCCTTTAGGGACGAACATGACAACCGTAACTCCCTCGGGATAAACAACGCCCTTTTGCTTTTTTGTTTTCTTCCACCCTTCGGGGACCTTCACAAGAAAACCCTTTCCTTTATGGCTTTTCGCCTCAAAAATACCCGAACCCGTCGCGTTCTTGATCAGGAACACGCCAACAACAAATATCACCAGGGCTTTTGTAAGCTTTGTACTCGTTTTTTCCATGACGCCACCTTTCTCATTGAGAATCAATAAGGGCCTGTCGCCTTCTCCGTAAAAACCGCGCCGCGACGGCCATGATGGTAACCGCGATAACGGCAAGAAAATACAGCCCGCTGTAACGCAGGACGACCGGATGCGCACGAAAATAATCCATCATCGCCGAAATATCCTCGAACAGGCTTGTACCGATCCCCGCTAAAATAAACTGGAGCCAAAGGATCCGGAAGAACGAAACAATAACGATCGCGCAAAAATATTTCTTGAAAGAGATCTGCGTCAACCCATAGCCCAGGTCCATTAACCTGAAAGGGGCCAAAGGATTAATGCGCCAGGCGAGCACCCCCAAAAAAGAAGAATCATCTTTCATCTTTTCCAGCTTCTTAGATTGAGCACCGAGCCTTTGCTGAACGTATTCCCGCCCGAGGATGCGGCTTAGATAAAACATGACCGTGGCATTGATCATTTCCCCGATCCAGACAAATACCGTGCTGACATACGCGCCGAAAAGAATGGCGCTTGCAATCCTTAAGACATCTTTCGGCCCGAACCATATAAATGTCGTCGTCACAACATAAAGCAGGACAAAGATCAGGCCGGAAAGCGCCAAAGGATATCTGGCAAGAATCTTCTGATAATACGGCACATCAACATCAAAGACCCTCCCCAAATACCAGCAGGCGGCAAGAATAAAAAGGAAAAGAACAAATTTCAGGACTTTATTGTTGGCTCTAAGTTTCTCTGCCATGACTCATTTATTCTAATGGATTGCGGGGAAAAAGGAAAGGACTAGCGGAAAAAAATAGTTAGACTTTAGACTATAGATGCCGGGTTTCATGACATCATCGACACTTTTTGTTTCATGACATAGTCGACATATAGTATACTGCCTATAAAAGACAGGGGTTAATAAAATGACAAAAAATCAAGCAAATGATGAAGAAATCAAACTACGGAAACAATGTGTTGAACTTCATCACAACGGGAAAACCCCAACGGAAATTCACAGAACTCTTAATCGAACAAGAGACTGGGTCTACAAATGGATCAAAAGATATAAAACAGGTGATCCAAGATGGTATTTAGATGAATCAAAAGCTCCAAAAACAAGACCAACAAAAATTGATTCAAAACTTGAGAACGACATCATTGTTGAATCCCGAATAAAGTTGGTTAAAAGAGATACACCAGAGACACAATACGCTTTTCATGGCGCCATTGCGATTCATCAAGAGTTAGATAAGTTAGGTTACGAACAAAAACCTAATTTATCAACAAT
>JAGLMJ010000059.1 GCA_023140095.1 Candidatus Omnitrophota bacterium
CCATAACGGGAACTTCCCTGCCTTTGACAGCAGTTCATCTACAACGTCCATCCCGTCAGCATTTGAAAACCCGCTTTTCGGCTTACTCTCACCGAGTATTCTATCCAATACTGCGTATTCACTCTCATAAGAAAGCGTCCCCGCATAAGGTGGGTCTAAATATAAAACATCTCCCGATACCTCATTTATAAATTCAAACACATCCCCTTTATGAACTTCATTTTTCACACCATTAGAAAATATACCCGCATTTACTCTTTCTTTTTCAGTTTTTAGAATCGCTAATGGAGTTTTTAGGTTGTCTTTAATATGCTTCGTGTATGTCCGCTTAATCTCATCATACCGCCCTTCCGCCATAGGTCTGTTAAACGCATTGGGTGAACTGAACTTGGAATAAGGTCTAATGCAGAAAATGTATTTTAACAGAAGATATTTATCAATCGCCCGCTTTGCATTGGCAAAAGCATTGTCCAAGAATACAGCGTGCCTCTTGGTAAACACTTCTGGCACAAACTCCTGCTCAATAAGATGGTTATTATCGTGATTGGGAGTGAACAACCGATGAATATCGGTAGCGGTCAATGCAATTTGAGCATTCTCTATGAGGGCTTTGCCTGCGATATAACTCCTCTCTGCGATATCATTAGCAATAACTCGAAACCCCTGGGCTTTGGCATATAGACTCACCGCCCCGCTTCCAAGAAATGCGTCCACAAAAACTGCCCCGCACCACTTCTCTCTTGGAAGATACTTATCAATGTGCCTGAATATCACAGGACACAGTTTCCGTTTCCCTCCGAAATAAGGTAATAAAGCATTGAACATTTTTAAGGTCATATCTTTCCGTTTTCTGTTGAAAAAAGTGTAGCCATTTAGTAGCCATTTAGCAACGCAACTCTAGTCAAAACTTGCTAACTCCTGCTAACTGGCGACAATCCTGTTTTGGACGTATTTCTCAAATCCTCGTCGCTATACTGCTCTAAAACAAAGAAAACCCAGTAGTTATACACTACTGGGTTTCCTATATAAAAACGACCCCAACGGGATTTGAACCCGTGTTGCGAGCTTGAAAAGCTCGAGTCCTAACCAGGCTAGACGATGGGGTCTATATTTACGTCGAACGAATTGATTATTATAATAAAGAATTATTCTGGGTCAAGCGAAATTGCGCGGGCCCCTAATCTTCCTTTGCGGAGACCACATTAGCCACAGAAGTGACTTTATCTTCTTTTTTCAATGAAATAAGCCGCACACCTTGCGTGCTGCGTCCTGTTTGGCGGACATCTTCGGTCGAACAGCGCACGATCATGCCGCTTTTGGTGATCGCCATGATCTCGTCATGCGCCCTTACAGGAAGAGCTCCGACAACCGTCCCGTTGCGGTCGGTTACCTTGACATTAATAATTCCTTTGCCGCCGCGCGATTGTATGCGGTAATCAGTAAATTTCGTCCTCTTCGCAAAGCCAAAAGCTGTTACCGTTAAAAGCGTGCTTCCTGTTTTTTCCACATCAGGAGGAAAGACCAGCATACTGACAACTTTATCTTTTGCCCCAAGATTAATGCCCCGCACGCCCCGAGCCGACCGCCCCATATCCCTTATGTTTTTCTCGGGAAAACGCAACGATTTGCCCTCTTTCGTCGCGAGCAAGATCTCATGCTTGCCTCTGCTTAACGCCGTTCCGATAAGCCAGTCGTCTTTATCCAAAGACATCCCGACGATCCCTCCGCGGCGCGGATTGCTAAAAGCGGAGAGTTTTGTCTTCTTTATATTCCCTTTCGCCGTCGCCATCACCACAAACTGGTTCTCAGAAAAATCTTTCACGGCGACAATAGAACTGATCTGCTCATCCTTGCTGATCGACAGCAAATTAATAATGTTCTTGCCCTTGGCGTTTTTGGAAGCGACAGGGATCTCATAGACCTTGAGCCACCGGATAATCCCTTTATTCGAAAAGATCAGTAGATAATCTTTCGAGGACGCGACAAAAAGCTGTTTAACAAAATCCTCTTCGCGCGTGGTCATCGCCGAAACCCCTTTGCCCCCGCGTTTCTGCTTGCGATAGGCACTGACGGCAAGCCTTTTAACGTAACCGCTGTTGCTGATCGTAATAGCCATATCTTCTTCGGCAATCAGATCCTCAATATCAATGTCTTCGGCTTTAGCGGCGATTTCCGTGCGCCGCGGATTGTCATATTTTTTCTTGATCTCTGCCAGCTCTTCCTTGATGACGCCTTCGATCTTCTTCTCCGACGCTAAGATCGCCCGATAGTTTTCAATATCTTTTAACAACGCTTTATATTCGGCGTCGATCTTGTTGCGCTCCAGCGCCGTTAGCCGCTGCAGCTGCATCTCAAGGATCGCCTGCGCCTGGATCTCGCTAAGGCCGAATTTTTTCATCAAGGCGATTTTTGCCGCCGGCGTGCTTTTAGATTCTCGGATCGTTTTAATGATCTTATCGATGGCGTCCAGCGCTATTTTTAATCCCTCAAGAATATGGGCTCTTCGCAAGGCGCGCTCGAGGTCAAATTGTGTCCTCCTTCGAATAACGACCCGCCTGTGATCAACAAAATGAACAAGGATCTGTTTGAGATTAAGGACCCTGGGATTATTATTGACCAACGCCAAGTTGATAACCCCAAAAGTTGTCTCCATTTGCGTATGCTTATAAAGATAATTCAAAACGATCTGGGGCTCGACATCCCTTCGCAATTCAATAACAACGCGAATGCCGTCTTTGTCTGATTCATCGCGAATATCCGTGATCCCCTCGACCTTTTTATCTTGAACGAGCCCGGCAATGGCAGAAATAAGATTGGCCTTGTTGACTTGATAGGGAAGTTCCGTAAGGATGATGCTGTCTTTGCTGTTTTTCTGCCGCTCAATGCTTCCCCTGGCTCTTACGATGAGTTTCCCGCGGCCTTTTGCATAAGCATCTTTAATGCCGTCTCTTCCGCAAATGATGCCCCCCGTCGGAAAATCCGGCCCCTTAACGATCTTGTTGAGCTGCTTGATGTCTGTGTCCGGATTATCAATAAGATAAACGGTCGCGTCGACCACTTCCCCTAAATTATGCGGCGGCATATTCGTGGCCATGCCGACGGCGATCCCGCTGGAGCCGTTGATCAAAAGATTCGGGAGGGCGGCCGGGAGAACGACCGGCTCGTTTAGAGTGGCGTCAAAATTCGGAGAAAAATCGACCGTTTGTTTGTCGATATCTTTAAGCATCTCGGCAGTAACCGCGGCCATGCGCGCTTCGGTGTAACGCATCGCGGCGGGAGAATCTCCGTCGACCGAGCCGAAGTTCCCTTGGCCGTCGATCAAAGGAAAGCGCAGGGAGAATTCCTGGACCATCCTCACGAGCGTATCGTAAACAGCAACATCTCCGTGCGGATGATATTTACCCAAAACTTCACCGACAATGCGCGCGCATTTTTTATACGGCTTGCTGTGCTCCAGGCTCAATTCTTTCATCGCATAGAGCACGCGCCGGTGAACCGGCTTGAGCCCGTCGCGCACATCAGGCAGAGCGCGCCCGACAATAACGCTCATCGAATAAGCGAGATACGATTTCTTCATCTCGTCTTCGATATTGACGGGAACGATTTTTTCTTTTGCGACTAGGTTCATGCTTTATTGCCTTTCGGTTAAACGTCGAGATCTTTGACTTCGTGCGCAAAGGTCTCAATAAACTCTCTTCTCGGAGCCACTTCATCTCCCATAAGAACAGAAAAGATGCCTTCCGCCTCAACTTCGTCTTCCAACACCACTTTAAGAAGAGTCCGGTGTTCGGGATCCATCGTCGTCTCCCAAAGCTGTTGCGGGTTCATCTCGCCCAGCCCTTTGTAGCGCTGAATATGCATCCCTTTCTGCGCCTGAGTACGGACAAAATCAAGAACGTCCTGAAGAGAAAACAACTCATGCTTGTCTGTTTCGTTTTCGATCACGAAACGCGCCTTAAGGGTTGATTTTTTTGTATCCTTTTTCTTTGTTGCTCCCATCACTTTGGGCTCTTCAGCAATATCCTCTTTTAAGAAATCTTCCGTGCTTAATCCCAGTTTATTAAGTTTTTTTTCGATCTTTTCCAGCTCTTCCTTGGCAAAGATTTCAGTATATTGAGCTTCTTCATCCTTGGCCGTTAATTTTGCAAGCTCTTTGTCATCATATACGAAGTAGGCTTTTCCCTCCACTTTCACCCTATAAAGTGGCATTTTCTTGGTCTCTTGGTTATAATTTTGTATATATTCCTTAAAATCCACTCCACGTTTTAACATTGCATCTACCGTATGTTGCAATTCCACGCTGATATTTAGGACTTCCCGGAGTTGAGCGTTGGTATAGGATTGTTTCCCTTTGATCTTTATCAACCTTATCCCTTCCGATCCAAGCTCCAAGATAATTCCGCTCATCTCCTCTTCTGTTTCGATATACTCTTCCCGCTTGCCTCTTTTTATTTTATACAAAGGAGGCTGGGCGATATAAACATACCCCCCTTCCACCAGGGATTTCATTTGTCGATAGAGCAAGGTCAACAGAAGGGTCCGGATATGGGACCCGTCAACGTCCGCGTCACACATAATAATAATTTTATGGTATCTTAGTTTTTCGATATTAAACTCGTCCCCCACCCCCGCGCCAAGGGCGGTAATAATGGTCCGGATCTCTTCGTTGCTTAATATTTTATCGAGCCGCGATTTTTCCACGTTTAAGATCTTGCCTTTCAGCGGCAAAATAGCCTGAAATGTGCGGTCGCGCCCTTGCTTCGCAGACCCCCCGGCAGAATCCCCCTCAACCAAATACAGTTCGCTTAAAGCGGGGTCTTTTTCCGAGCAGTCGGCAAGTTTCCCGGGCAGGCCGCCACTCTCAAGAGCCCCCTTGCGCCTTGTTAACTCACGGGCCTTGCGCGCCGCTTCTCGAGCGCGGGATGCCGTTATGACTTTTTCGATGATCTTGTTTCCGATCGCAGGATTCTCTTCAAAAAAAACATTCAGGGCCTCGAATGTTGCTGACGCGACCAGGCCGTCAACCTCCGAATTTCCCAGCTTGGTCTTCGTTTGCCCTTCGAATTGCGGGTTCGGGATTTTTACGCTAATAACCGCCGTTAATCCTTCTCGCGTATCATCGCCGGAAATCGTAATGTCATTCTTTAAAATCTTTTTCCCTTTGGCGTAATTGTTGATCGCGCGGGTCAGCGCCGAGCGGAACCCGCTTAAATGCGTGCCGCCTTCCGATGTGTGAATGTTGTTGGCGTAGGTGTAGACATTTTCCGAATAGCCGTCATCGTATTGTATCGCCATTTCAACCTGAAGGCCTTCCCTCTCCCTCTGAAAATAAATAACTTTTTTATGCAGTTTGTTCTTGCTGCTCGTCAGCGTTTCAACGAAAGAAACGATGCCTCCTTTAAATTCAAAGACGGTTTCTTTTTCTTTTTCCCCTCGCTTGTCGGCGAGTTTAATAATAAGCCCCTTATTTAAGAACGCCAGCTCGCGAAGCCTTTTAGCCAATGTGTCATAGGAGTATTCCGTTTTTTCCTTGAAGATCGTTTTGTCGGGCAAAAAAGTGACTTTGGTCCCGGAAGACTTTGTCTTGCCGATCGTTGTCAGTTTAGAGGCTGTAACCCCTTTTTCGAAGCGCTGGTGATAAATTTTCCCGTCTCTTTTGATCTCTACTTCAAGCCACTCCGAAAGCGCGTTAACGCAGCTGACCCCCACCCCGTGCAGTCCTCCGGAAACCTTATAGCTTCGGTGATCAAACTTCCCGCCGGCATGCAGCGTAGTCAAAACAACCTCAACGGCCGGTTTTTTCTCGGTCTTATGCATGCCAACCGGAATTCCCCGCCCGTTATCAATAACCGTGATCGAATTGTTTTCATTGATCTCGACAGTAATGTGCGTGCAATACCCGCCCATTGCTTCGTCGACAGAATTGTCAACGACTTCATGGACCAGATGATGAAGGCCTCGTGTAAATGTATCCCCTATATACATCGCCGGGCGCATGCGAACCGCTTCTGTTCCCTCGAGGATCTGGATATTGGTCGCGTCGTACTGGCCCTTCGCGAAAGGCTTGGTTTCTTTTGTCTTTTTAGAAGTGTGTGTGGGTTTTTCGGCTGTTTTTTTTGTCGCTTCTTTGTTCGTCATTTAATTTTTCCCATCTTAAAACGGATATATTTAATATGCGGGACTTCTTCTTTTAGCTGCTTTAAAATCTTCGTTTGGCGTATGCGCATCTGGTATAACCACGCCGGAGAATCAACGCATACTAAAAGGCCTTCTTCCTTGACGCCTATGATCTTCGTATGCTTCAACTCTTTTTCGTTGAGTAAATTCGCCCAGATCCTTTCAACTTTATTATGCGTGTCAGGATTGTGCTCAGCAATATTGCCTATAACGGCATTGACAATGTTTTTAATATCGTCCATATTTCGGTTGCACCCGCTTAAGCGAACGCATTATATTATAAGGAAATCTGTTTTACAACAAGAAAACGGTTCTTCTTGTTTGACATACTTTTCTGTACAGAAAAGAAAGATGATAAGTCTCTATATTTTCATCGGTAGAGCAAGATATAAATAATCCCCTAATCTCATAACCGCGGGCTTATCAGCCCCGAGCAATTCCATATCGATCTGTTCCTGTTCGATATTCTTTAAAAAATCGATAAGAAAATGAGGGTTGAAACCGACGACCATTTCAGGCCCCCCGTATTCTACGGATATCTCTTCCCGGGATTCCCCAACATCCGGGGTTGTTTTAGAAACGACCATTTTATCTGAAAAGACCTCAAATTTAACGGCCTGAAAATCCGCTGTTGCTAACAAGTTCGCTCTTCGGATCGAAGAAAGCAATTCCTGGGTGTTCATCTTTATTCTATTTTTCGTAGGTTTAGGGATAACTTGATTGTAATTCGGAAATTCCCCTTCAATAATTCTTGTCGCAATTAAAATGCCGTCAATATCGAATAAAACCTGGTTCATCCCTATAATAAAAGACACTTCGCCCTCGTCTTTAAGGTTTCTATTAATTTCCTGAATGGCTTTTGTTGGAATGATCACAGTGACATCTTTTTTCACGGGCGTCTCCAGCTTTTTCTCTACCTTAGCTAATCTCCTTCCGTCCGTAGCAACCATTCTGATCGTATCCTCCGATATCTCCAACAAGACCCCGTTGAGAACATACCTGGACTCTTCGTGGGATACGGCAAAAACTGTTAATCCTAACATATTTTTTAGTAAGCTTTGCCCGATATGAATGACCTCTTTATCCTTAAATTCCGGGAATTTTGGAAACTCTTCTTTAGGAAGCCCATTCAGCTTAAA